>CAKPQS010000009.1 GCA_934179675.1 uncultured Bacilli bacterium | reverse complement strand
TAGCGAAGTGGCTAAACGCGGCAGACTGTAAATCTGTTCCTTCGGGTTCGATGGTTCGAATCCATCTCCTTCCACCATTACATTGCCTCGTAGCCAAGTGGTAAGGCACCACACTTTGACTGTGGCATTTCGCTAGTTCGAGTCTAGCCGAGGCAGCCATGTTGTAATGTTCCGTTAGCTCAGTCGGTAGAGCATTTGACTTTTAATCAAAGGGTCTGGAGTTCGAATCTCCAACGGGACACCATTTTTATGCCTGAGTGGCGGAATAGGTAGACGCACAGGACTTAAAATCCTGCGAGGGTTAAACCTCATACCGGTTCAAGTCCGGTCTTAGGCACCATTTATAAATTTAACTTCATTTTATGAAGTTTTATTTTTGAAAAAATAAAATAAGTTTAAAAACTTATTTTTTTAGTATATCTAAAATATGAGATGATGATCCAAGTATTTCTTTTCTTTCACAAATTGATAAAATATATTTTATGTATATTTTAAATTCATCATCATCTAAATTGTTTACATATTTTCTTATATAGTCAGTAGGTCCGTCTTGGGATATAATTTTTACTCTTTTTAATTTACATATTTTTTTATATTTATTAATATCTTCTAATCGTACCATACTATATAAATCAGTATTTTTAGGTGTTATATGAAAATTTTTATCAATTAAATTATTTTGTATGGATTCTTTTATTTTTTTCTCCATGAATCCATGCTTTATAATTGCATATTCATTCATATAGTAGCTTATAAAAATATAACCATCAGGTTTTGCTATTCTTTTGGCTTCATTTAAGGCTTTAATTTTATTTTCTTCAGATATTAAATGATACATAGGACCAAATAGTATAACTATATCATAACTATTATCTTTTATTTTTTTTAAATTAATTGCATTTCCTAAAATAGTATTTACCTTTGTACTATTTTTTTTAATTGTCATTAAATTATGTTTTACAAGTTCAACTGCTGTAACATCATATCCTTTATTTGCAAGTTCTATTGAATATTTTCCTGTTCCAGCACCAATATCTATTATTTTAGCGTTTTTAAACTTTTTTAAATATTTTGTAATATATTTCATTGCTACTTCATATTCAACTATTCCATGCCTTCTGTTAAGTCTTTTGTCCTCATTAAATTTATTATAATATTCTATTAAATTTTTTTCATTCATTATAATCCCTCAAAGATATAATATATTAATTATAAAAATAAATCAATAATTATTGACAAGTACATATATTATATTGTATTATTGTGTTAAGGAAGTGATACAATGAATTTTGATAACAATGTACCAATATATATTCAATTAGTAGAAGAATTAAAAATAAGTATAATATCTGGCACTATAGGACCAAATGAAAAATTATTATCTGTTCGTGATTTAGCGCTTCAAAAACGAGTAAATCCTAATACAATGCAAAAAGCTTTAACTGAACTTGAAAACATGAAATTAATTTATACTGAAAGAACAAATGGTAAGTTTGTTACAAATGATACAAAATTGATTAATGAATTTAAACAAAAATATGCTGATGACCTAGCTTTTAATTATGTAAAAAATATGAAAAATTTAGGTTATAAAATAGATGAAATAATTGAAATTATAAAAGAAAGTGAGGAAAAGTAATGGAATTATTAAAAATTGAAAATTTATCTAAAAGTTATGGTAAAAGAAAAGTTTTAAAAAATATTAGTTTTACTATAAATGCAGGAAGAATAGTTGGATTACTTGGAAAAAATGGTGCAGGTAAAACAACACTTATAAAATTAATAAATGATTTATTAACAAGAGATAGTGGAGAAATATTAGTAAATGGAAATAAAATAGGTGTAGAAAGTAAAAAAGATATATCATATTTACCTGAAAGGACTTATTTGGATAAATCTATGAAAGTAAAAGAAGTAGTTAAATTTTTTGAAGAATTTTATGATAATTTTGATGCAAAAAAAGCTCATAAACTATTAAAAGATTTAGGACTTGATGAAGAACAAAAATTATCTAAAATGAGTAAAGGTATGCAAGAAAAAGTACAATTAGTATTAGTAATGAGTAGAAAAGCTAAACTTTATATTTTAGATGAACCATTAGGTGGTGTTGATCCTGCTACTAGAGATTATATACTTGATACAATTTTAACTAATTTTAATGAGAATGCAAGTATTATTATTTCAACTCATTTAATATCTGATATAGAGAGAATACTTGATGATGTTATATTTATTGATAAAGGTAAAATAGTTCTTACTAGTGAAGCTGATAAGTTAAGAGAAAAAGAAAAAACAGGAATTGATGAAATATTTAGGAGGATGTTTAAATGTTAAAAAAATTATTAAAATACGATTTAACATATATATATAAATTATTAATTATTTTTTATACAATATCTATAATTGTTGCACTATTAACAAGAATAACAACGGTAGATAATCCATCACTTGCAATTTTGATTATAAATAAAATATTATGTGGGACTGTAATTGCTTTTGTTGTAAATATTATAGTAAATACAATAATGCGTTCATGGATTAGATTTAAAAGTAATGTATATGGTGATGAATCATATTTAACCCATACATTACCTGTAAAAAAAGAAACAATTTATTTATCTAAAATGCTAGCTTCAATAATAGCGATGTTTACAAGTATGGTAGTAGTATTTATATCTTTATTTATAGCTTGTTATTCTAAAGATTTATTTGATTATATAGCAAAATCTTTAACCCATATTTCTGGTATATATAATATTTCAATATTTGGTTTAATTGTTACATTTGTACTTGTTATCACAGTAGAGTTATTAACACTATTAGTATCTGGTATCACTGGATTATTATTTGGACATAAGAAAAACAATAACAAAATGTTATTATCGGTTTTATTTGGATTTATAACTTATGCTTGTGCCCAACTTGCAGTACTTGGCTTCGTATATTTAGTTGGTTTGACAAATGATGGAATAATGCAAATATTTAAAACTAATCAAATATTAAGTGTTAATGTATTAAAAGAGTTGTTATATATGATTATAGTTATTTATGTAGTGATTATAGTGGTTATTAATATTATAAATATATTTATTTTTAAAAAAGGTGTAGATGTTGAATAAGATCTTTATAGATCTTATTTTATTGTTGTTTCATCAATAAATATATAATTTGTTTTATATTTTAATTCTCTTACTAATCTAAATAAGGCATCATCTTTTGCTTTAGTTTCTAGCATAATATCAATATCTTGATTAATTAATTTTATGAAATCTATAAAGTCATCACTATTTATATAATCATTATGAGCTCTAAAATCTTTTTTGTTTTTAGGGGAAGAAAAATGTATTTTGGGTGTAGTATTCCATGTTTTAAAAATATCATTTAAATAGTATGATAATTCTTTACTACTTTTATTGCAGTAATGATGATGAACATCTAGTACCATAGGCCTATTTATTTTTTGACATAATTTTAATGTGTCTTCAACATTAAATACTTTATCATCATTTTCTATTATCAATGATTTTTTTAAATAATTTGGTAATTTATTAAAATTATTTATAAATCTTGTGATAGAATTTTCTTTACCAAAACTTTTACTTCCAATATGAATAACTAAAGTTGGCTCAATTTTAAAATTTTTTAATAATTTGTAGTGATATTTTATTTCATCAATGCTTCTTTTTACCACTTCTTTATTCGTACTATTTAAAATACAATATTCGCTTAAATGCATATCAAATCTTCCATTTATTAATTTTGATATTTCTTTAAATTCTTTTTTAAATATTGTTTGATAATCATAATTTATAATACTTGCACAAGGAATAAAATTTGAACTTAATCTATAAAAATGAATATTATTTTTATTATTATATGTAATTATTTTTTTTAATACATTAAAGTTTTGCTTAATTATATCATAAATTTTAGTTTTATCTTTTAAATAATTTGTATATGTAATTGTGTGCAAATGATCGTTTATTGAATTACATATACATGCATAACCTAGTCTTATCATTTTTTCACCATTATTATTATAACCAAAAAAGATTATACTATTTTACCAGCATAACCTTTTATAAATTCGTGAACAAACGATATTGATATGAATGCAAATATAAAATATATTAACATGTTATAAAGTGATGAAATATCATTTATACCATATATAAGCACTTGAATTAATGAATATAGAACAATAAATATTTTCATTAATTTTATTGTTTTATTCACACTTGTTCTTTCAATATAAAAATATTTGAAAATTAGTTTAATACTTGCATTCATTGCTATAAGCATACTTGCTAATTTTACAACAAATGGTACAATTGCATATTTGCTCATTTTAAATAGCGTTAAAAATATATAGTCTAATGTATAACTAAATATTAAATTAAATATTATAAATGAAACACAAAATAATATAAATAGCACTAAATACGAAACTTTCTTCATTAATTATCACCTTATTTTAATTATACAATAAAAAATGAAATATTTAAAGAATGTTTAAAATAAAATTAAGATATAGGGGTATAAAAATTAAGATACTGTAAATCTTAAAATATAGAAATAGGAGGATAAATGAGTTATATATACGATATTCTTTTGAATTTTGATAGTATGATTTATGATCATTATGAATGGAATCTAAATGATAATATTTATCATGTTAAAAAGATTCCTCTTTTTAAGGTTGATGATTTTGTCTTAGATGATGTCATTAAATATAATTTAAGATTTAAACAAGATTTTTTAAATAAAATTAAAAATAAAACAGAAATATATTTAAATAAAATATGCAAACCAATCGAATATGCTTTTATTATTTGTAGTGGTGAAAAAGTACTTGCACTTAAATTAGATAGTAAAGGAAAAACTAGTAGATATTCTAAAATGCTAATTTCTGAAGAATTGGATGCTATTGATAATGAAGAAATTATTTCTTGTTCTATAATTAACTATGAAAAAGAAAGTAAAAAAAATGGTTTAGAATTAAAAACAAAGAATGAAATAAAAAAAACAGAATATTTAAAAAGCAAAATTAAAAATAGTACTAAAGAACAATTAGATTATTTATATTATGAACTTTATAATGAAAAAGATTTAAATAATAATGCAAGAAATAAATTAGAAAATGAATTGAATGATTGGAATGATAATACAAATAAAATGTATGAATTTTATATGTTAATTGCAAATACTAAATAAATTTATTATATGCATTTTAAATAAAAAACAAGATCTAGTTAAATACAATAATCGTAAAATTTGCACCAATACTATTGACAAAAAATTTAAATGTTATATAATTAAATCATCGATTATGAAGTGAGAAGTAATATTTATTACTGGATAAAGAGAGCTAGAAATGGTGGGAACTAGTACCAAGTGAAATATGAATAACAACACTGAATCCCCTTTTTGAAGGTAGTAGGAAAGGGCGGGTAAATCCGTTATAATAAATGAGATATCAGTTAATGATAAAAAGAGTGGTACCGTGCAAATGCACCTCTTTATTTCATTAACTTTTTTTGTTGAAGGAGGAATATAAAATGGATATTAGAGATTTATATGAAAAAATTGAAGAATATTTAGGGAAAGAAGTAATACTTAATGGTTGGATTAAAAATCATAGAAAGCAAAAAGAATTTGGATTTATTGATTTTTCTGATGGAACATATTTTAAGCATGTACAATTAGTATATAGTAATAATTTAGACACTTTTGAAGAAATAACAAAATTACATATTGGATCAGCCATAGAAGCAAAAGGTATCATTGTAAAATCAGAAGGTAGTGGACAAGATTTTGAAATGAAAGTTGAATCTATAAAATTATTAGGTGATTGTCCAGAAGATTATCCCATGCAACCTAAAAGACATACCCGTGAATTTTTAAGAGAACAAGCTTATTTAAGACCAAGAGTTAATTTATTTCAAGCTGTATTTAGAGTAAGAAGTGTTGCTGCTTATGCTATTCATAAATATTTTCAAGAAAGAAACTATGTATATTTTAATGCACCATTAATTACTGCTAGTGATTGTGAAGGAGCTGGAGAAATGTTCCAAGTTACTACACTTGATTTAAATAGAGTAGCGCAAAATGGTAAAGTTGATTATAGTAAAGATTTTTTTGGAAAAATGGCATCTTTAACAGTATCAGGTCAATTACAAGCAGAAACATTTGCAACAGCATATAAAAAAACTTATACATTTGGACCAACATTTAGAGCTGAAAATTCAAATACTAAAACACACGCTAGTGAATTTTGGATGATTGAACCAGAAATTGCTTTCTGTGATTTAGATGGTGATATGGAAATAATGGAAGAAATGTTAAAATATGTTGTTAAATATGTTTTAGACAATTGTAAAGATGAAATGAATTTCTTTGATTCATTTGTTGAAAAAGGATTATTAGAAAAATTAAATAAATTAGTTAATTCTAAATTTGCACGCATTACACATCATGATTTAATTGAAGTTTTAAAGAAAGCAGATGTTAAATGGGAATTTGAACCAAAACAAGGTGAAGATATTGCCAAAGAACATGAAAAATATATAACTGAATATTTTGACGGACCAGTATTTGTAACTAATTGGCCAAAAGATATAAAAGCATTTTATATGAAACAAAATGATGATGGTAAAACAGTAGCAGCCGTTGATTTAGAAGTTCCTGGCGCAGGTGAATTGATGGGTGGATCCCAAAGAGAAGAGTCTTATGAAAAACTTGTTCAAAGAATGGATGAACTTGGAATGGATAAAACAGGTTTAGAATGGTATTTAAATTTAAGAAAATATGGAACTTGTGTACATTCTGGATTTGGAATGGGATTTGAAAGATTATTAATATATTTAACTGGTGTTGACAATATAAGAGATGTTATTGCTTATCCAAGAACACCAGGAAATTGTGAATTTTAGTTTGATGACACAGAAAAGTAAAAATGTATTCGATTTATAGAGAATTAGGATGGTGGAAACTAATAATTAGAGCATTTTGAAAGAACACTGGAGAGATTTTTTCTGAAATCAAGTAGGAAAAAACGGGTAATTAACGTTAATAATAAGAGATATCAGTTGTGATAAAAAGAGTGGTACCGCGTATATACGCCTCTTTAAATCGCAACTTTTTTTATTTAAAAGGAGATACTAAAAATGATAACAAAAGAAAAATTAGAATTATATGCTGAAAGATTAATGTTTAAAATGAATGATGAAGAACTTGAAACATTACTAGATGAATTTCAAATAATATTAAAACAAATGGAAATGATAAGTGCTATTGAAGGAATAGAAAATGTGGAACCAATGTTTTTTCCTTTTAAAGAAAATAAAGCTAGTTTAAGGGAAGATATAGAAGTAGAACCATTAACTGTAAATGAAGTATTAAGTAATACTAAACATCAATTAAGAGATCAAGTAAAAGTACCAAAGGTGGTGGAATGATGAATTATGAAAGAAAAGATATTGATTCATTAAGAATGGATTTAGATTCAAATAAAATAACAAGTATAGAACTATTTAATGAAGCTAATTTTCTTGCTCATAAATATCAAGACGAATATAATTCATTTGTAACAATAATCGATAAATATAAAATGAATAAAAAATATAATACTAAAATAACCGGTATTCCTTATGCACTTAAGGATAATTTTTCAACATCTGGAATACTTACAACTGCATCTTCTAATATATTAAAAAATTATATTCCTGTTTATGATGCAACAGTTTATAAAAAATTAAAAGAAGCTGGTGGTATTTTGATAGGAAAAACAGTTCTAGATGAACTTGCAATGGGTGGAACAGGAACCACTGGACATACTGGTAAAGTATTAAATCCATGGGATAAAGAAAGAATGATTGGTGGTTCATCCGCTGGTAGTTGTTCTTCTGTAGCACTTGGAATAGTTCCTTTTGCGATAGGCTCTGATACCGGTGATTCTGTTAGAAAACCTGCTTCTTATGGTGGAATTGTTGGATTTAAACCTACTTATGGTAGAATATCAAGATATGGTTTATTTGCTTTTGCTTCTAGTTTAGATCATGTTGGAATAATGGCAAGAAGCGTTAAAGATGTTGCAATTGTAACAGATATTATTAAAGGTAAAGATGATTATGATATGACATCACTTGAAAATGATAGTAAAGTATATGAAAATGAGATAAATAATAATATAAAAGGTAAAAAATTATTTTATATTAAAGAAATATGTAATATAAATGAATATCAAAATCCTAGTGAAATGTTAAGTAATGCACTTGATAAATTTAATAGAACAATAGAAATATGCAAAAAAATAGGTATTGAAGTAGATGAAATATCAATTGATAAAAATTTATTAAATGCTTTATATCCTTCATATATGACAATATCTTGTGCTGAAGCTACAAGTAATAATTCTAATTTAACTGGTATAAGTTTTGGTGTTCGTGGTGATGGAAATAGTATTGATGAAATAATGTTTAATGCGAGAACAAATGGTTTTTCTGAATTAATAAAAAGAAGGTTTGTAATAGGAAGTTATGTATTACAAAAAGAAAATCAAGAAAAATTATATTTAAATGCTTGTAGAGTAAGAAGAATGATCGTTAATAAAATTGATGAATTGTTCAAAAAATATGATGGAATGATTGCACCAGCAAGTGGTTCTATTGCCCCAAAATTTAATGAAAAAAGTGATAAATTGTCATCATCTTATCTTATATTAGAAAATAATTTGGTAATAGGAAATTTTGGTGGATATCCAAGTATAACTATTCCTAATGGTTTGATTGATAATATGCCTATTGGAATAAATATAACTTGTAAAAGAGAAAATGATAGTTTAGTTTTAAATATTGCACATAAATTAGAAGAACAAATGCCTTATAAAGGAATGATAGCAGGTGATAAATATGTATAAAGTAGTTATTGGATTAGAAGTTCATTGCGAGTTAAAAACAAAATCAAAAAATTTTTCTGGATCGCCAAATATCTATTCAACCACTCCAAATGTGAATGTATTACCAGTTGATTTAGGTTTACCAGGGATACTTCCAGTTGTTAATAAAGAAGCATGTCATAAAGCAATTAAAACAGCTTTAGCATTAAATTGTAGTGTGCCAGATGAAATAATGTTTGATAGAAAAAATTATTATTATCCTGATCTTCCTAAAGGATATCAAATAACACAAATGACTAAACCATTTGGTAAAAATGGTTATATAAAATTTTTTGTTGCTGAAACTGAAAAAATAGTATATATTCATCAGTTACATTTAGAGGAAGATACAGCATCTTTAGAACATTGCTCAAATTTTTCTCTAATAGATTACAATAGATCAGGAATACCATTAATGGAAATTGTAACTGAACCATGTATTTATTCAGCGGATGAAGCGGTTGCTTTTTTAGAAGCTTTAAGAAATATATTTTTATTTACTGAAGTAAGTGAAGCAAGAAGTGATAAAGGTCAAATGAGGTGTGATGTAAATATTTCACTTATGAAAGAAACTGATAATAAATTAGGTACTAAAGTAGAAATGAAAAATATTAATGCTTTTAATAATGTAAAAGTAGCTATCGAGTATGAAATAAAAAGGCAAACAGAAATATTAGATAGTGGTAAAAAAGTAATTCAGGAAACTAGAAGAATAGGTGAAGATGGCAAAACATATTCAATGAGAGAAAAAGTTGATGCCGTCGATTATAAATATTTTGTTGAACCTAATATTCCTCCTATCAAAATTACTGATGATCAAATAAATAAAATTAAAAAAGAAATTCCAAAGTTACAGTATGAAAGACATATAAAATATATGGAAAATGGTCTATCATTTTATGACGCAACTATATTATCTAAAGATAAAGATGTGTCAGATTATTATGATGAAGTATTAAATGAAGTAGAAGATAAGAAAAGCGTTACGAATTGGGTTATAACTATAATATTAGGATCTTGTAATAAACTAGAAATTAATATAAAAGATTTGTTTGTAAAACCTAAAATGTTAGCGCCTATTATTAATTTAGTTAATAAAAATGAATTATCGCAAATGCAAGCTAAAAAAATATTATATAAGTCAATGGATATAAAAAAGGATCCTATTGAAATAGTTAAAGAAATGAATTTAAAACAGATAACTGATGAAAATTTATTATTAAAATATGTTAAAGAAGTAATAAGTGAAAACGAAAAACAAGTTCAAGAATATTATGATGGTAAAGAATATGTAGTTAATTATTTTATTGGAAAAATGATGATAAAAACAAATAAACAAGCTAATCCTAATATTACTTTATCATTAATCAAAAAAGAATTGGAGAGGATGAAAAATGAATGAATATAGAACACACTATGCGGGCAAAATAACAAATGATGATATAAATAAAATTGTAAAGATTAGTGGATGGGTAGAAAATATTAGAGATCATGGAGGAATAATTTTTGTTGATATTAGAGATCAATTTGGTGTTGTTCAAACAGTAAGTAATGATGATCATTTATATGATGGTATTACGAAAGAATCTGTTGTTTCTATTGAAGGTATTGTAAGAAAAAGATCAGAAGATGATTATAATCCTAAAATATTAAGTGGTGAAGTAGAAATACTTGCTGATAAAATTAATGTTTTGAGTAAATCTTTAAATGTTTTACCTTTTGAAATTATTACATCTAAAAATGTATCTGAGGATGTTAGATTAAAATATAGATATTTAGATTTAAGAAATCCTAAAGTAAAAGAAAATATACTTTTTAGAAATAAGGTAATATCATATTTAAGAGAAAAAATGAATGCACTTGAATTTACAGAAATACAAACACCTATATTGACAGCTTCTTCACCAGAAGGAGCAAGGGATTTTATTGTTCCATCTAGAAAATATCATGGTAAATTTTATGCATTACCTCAAGCACCACAACAATTTAAACAATTACTTATGGTAGCTGGATTTGATAAATATTTTCAAATCGCACCATGTTTTAGAGATGAAGATGCTAGAAGTGATCGAATTTATGGTGAATTTTATCAATTAGATTTAGAAATGAGTTTTGCAACCGAAGAAGATGTATATAAAATAGGTGAAGAAATATTTTATGATACTTTTAAAAAATTTACTGATAAAGAAGTCAGTCCTTATCCTTTTAAAAGAATATCATATAAGGATTCAATGTTAAAATATGGTACTGATAAACCTGATTTAAGAAATCCATTAGAAATAATTGATTTAACAGAAGAATTTATGGAAACTGAATTTAAACCTTTTAGAGGAGTTACTGTAAGAGGAATAAAGGTTGATGGTATTGCTGATAAATCAAATTCGTGGTTTAATTCATTAGTTGATTATGCTAAAAGTATAGGAATGCCAGGAATAGGATATATAACAATTGAAAATGATATGAGTTTTAAAGGTCCAATTGATAAATTTTTAACTGATTTTGATAGAGAAAATTTAATCAAGAAAGCATCTTTGAAAAAGGGAAGTGTTTTATTTTTTATTGCCCATCGTACAGATGCTGCTCGTTTAGCTGGTTTAATTAGACAAGAGTTAGGAAGTAGATTAGGATTAATAGATAAAAATAAATTTGAATTTTGTATTATAAATGATTTTAATATGTATGAATGGAATGAAGAAGAAGAAAGATATGATTTTACTCATAATCCATTTAGTATGCCTAAAGGAGGATTAGAATCTTTAAATAATTTGGATCCTGATTGTATTGTTGCAAATCAATTTGATTTTGTTTGTAATGGTATTGAAATGGCTAGTGGTGCAGTTAGAAACCATGATATAGAAATTATGAAAAAAGCATTTAGTATTGCTGGATATTCCGAAGATGATTTAAGAGAAAGATTTAAAGGATTATATACTGCTTTTCAATATGGTGCTCCACCACATGCGGGAATGGCTCCTGGAATTGATAGAATGTTGATGTTAATGTTAGATGAAAATAATATAAGAGAGACTATTGCTTTTCCAATGAGTTCTAATGGAAGTGATTTAATGATGGGTGCACCAAGTGATGTTAGTGAACATCAGTTGCGTGAGACTCACATTAAAATAAGATAAATGTATAAAAAAAAAATAAATACTCATAATATTGCTAGGAGGAAATATATGAAAAGATTACTAGTAATATTGAGTATTTTTTTATTAGTAGGTTGTGAATTAAATAATACACCAACTAAAAAGGTTGAACAGTTTTTATCAAATTATCAGGTTTTACATAAAGATGTTATATCTGATTTAGATGGGATGATAAATAAAACTAATTATACTTCTGAACAAAAGGAAAGGTATAAAGAATTAATGAAAAAGCAGTATAAATCATTGATTTATGAGATAAAGGAAGAAACAATTGATGGAAATAATGCTTATGTGACTGTTCAGATAGAAGTTACTAATTATGGTAAAAGACTTGCAGAAACTGAAAATTATTTAAACGATCATCGTGATGAATTTAATGATAATGGAGTTTATAATGAAAGTAAATTTTTATCATATCAGCTGGATGAATTAGAAAAGGAAAAAGAAAGAATTAAATATACACTTACTTTTAGTTTAACAAAACAGGATGGTAAATGGGAAATTAATGATTTAACTGAAGCTATGGAAGATAAAATTAATGGTATATATATGTACTAATGTTTTTCTTCTTTTATTTTGAAAAATAATAATATTTTTTACATTTTTAGACACTTTATTGTGATAAATGTAGAAAATTGTCGAATTATATGTTAAAATAATTAAGGTGGGAGTATGAAAAATAAAAAAATTATTTTATATTGTTTTATTGTATCGTTATTAATCCTTTTAGTGGCATCTAAATCGTCACCGCTTTATCCTTTAAATGATTGGTGTGATGCTAATGCTTTTTTTACAATGGGTAAGGGATTATTTAATGGTAAAATTATTTTTAAAGATTTATTTGAACAGAAGGGACCTTTTTTATATTTAATATATGGAATTGGATATTTGATTTCTAATACTTCTTTTTTAGGAGTTTTTGTTTTAGAGGTTATATCTAGTACAATATTTTTATATTTAACTCATAAAATTATTAATTTATATTTGGATGAAAAATATAGTTATATTATTTTGCCTTTATTTGCTTTTTTAGTTTATACTGCTGTAGGTTTTAGGCATGGTTCAAGTTGTGAGGAATTTTGTTTTCCGATGATGATGTATAGTTTATATGAACTTATAAAATATGCTAGAACTAACGAAATTAGTTATAAAAAAATATATATTGTTGGTTTTATGGCGGGTTTAATTTTTTTGACTAAATATACTGTTCTTGGTATCAATTTTGCTTTTATGTTATGTTTATTTATTTCTTTACTTAAACAAAAAAACTTTAAAAAAGCTTTTGTTTCGCCTTTTGTATATTTATTTGGTATGTTCACGCCTTTAATTCCGTGGCTTATATATTTTGGTATAAATGATGCTATAAAAGAATTTTTTAATGTTTATATTTTTATTAATTTATTTTCTTATACAGAGACTAAAGTTAACATTTTTAGAAAATTATTAAATTGTTTTTATTATTTTGGTAGGAATTTATACGCTAATAAATTATATATGGTTATTATATTTGGTTTATTATTATTTCCATTATTTAGTAAAAAGATTAATTATAGAGAAAAGATTGTTATTTTAACTTCTATGATTTGTTCAATTTTATTTATATATATTGGTGGTATTTATTTTATTTATTATGTTTTACCTATATTAATTTTTAGTTTATTTTGTTTAATTTATTTTGTTAGTTATTTAAAAAATGTTAAGTTAAATAAATATTTATGTATTCCTTATATGGTTATAATTGTTATTTTAACTTATTTTGTTAGTCCTAATACTTATTTAATGAAAGTTAAAAAGGATGATATGGTTCAATATAAGTTTAGAGATATTATTATGAAGGAAGAAAATCCAACTATTTTAAATTATGGTTATTTGGATATGGGATTTTATACTACTACTGGTATTGTTCCTAATACAAAATATTTTGAAAAATTGAATTTTAATTATAAAAAGTATCCTGAAAATATTGATGAGTTAAATAAGTATATTGATGAACAGAGTGTTGATTTTGTTATTTATGTAACAAAGGGAAAAGAGGATTATCCTTTATCTGAAAATTTGGGTATTACTTATGAATTGGTTAGTCATGAACAACAAAAATTTGAGGGTAAAATGTTTGATTATTATTTGTATCAATTAAAAAAAGCTTAGGCTTTTTTTTAATTAATTATAAATTGTTATAAAAAATGTTTTTTTGTTTCTATGAATATAAATTTGAAATTTTTTCTGTCTATAAAATTAATACAATGTAACATCTATGGCATCCATGTTTTTTAATTGCTTATTCTTAACAACTTTAAATTTATCAAATTTCAATACGACAAATGTAACCAATATGGCAAGTATGTTTAATTACTGTTTAAATTTGCAAATAACAATTAATATATTAAATGCAAATACAGCATATAATAATATGTTTACTAATTCTTTAATAGATGGAAGTTCTAATGTAACAATAGGATATAAAACAGAAACTAAATTTATAGCAGAAGCCATGAAAGAAACAGCAGGTAGTAATAAATCTAAAATAACATTAAAACAAGTATAATACTTACATTTATTAATATTTACTTTAATAAAATTATAATATATAATATATTTAAAGAAAGAAGGAATATAATGAATAAAAGATTATACCGATCAAAGAATGAAAAAAAAATAGCAGGCGTATGTGGAGGAATGGCTGAATACTTTAATATTGATCCAACATTAATTAGATTAGCATGGGTTATATTTGGCTTGACATTTGGTACCGGAATATTAGCTTATATTATATGTGCTTTTGTAATTCCTGAAAAAAATATTTAATATAAAAGGAGAAAATTATGAAATTAGCAGTAGCATTACAAGAAAGAAATGATTTAAATAAAAAAATAGCTCAATTAAATTATCGTTTAGAATTAAATGCAGTAGTTCAAGAAGGAGAAAAAACTGGAGAAGATCCAGATGATTTGTTAAAAGAAATTGATGCATGTTATGAAAGTTTAGAAATTTTAATTGCACGCATAAACAAAACAAATTGTCAAACGATTACAAATTATAATAATTTGACTTTAACAGAATTAATTGCTAAAAAAGATGTTTTGATTCAAAAAATAAATAGTTATAGATCTTTAGTTAGTACAGCAAGTAATTTAGTAACTAGAGTATCAAGAAGCGAAATAAAAATAATGAGTAATGTAGATGTAAAAAAAATTCAAAAAATTATTGATAAAATGTCTAAAGAATTAAGATTAGTAGAAAATACAATTGAAGAAACTAATTGGCAAAATGAATTAATTTAATTATTGTTGGTAGTTTTATAGGGTGAATGTTATCTCTGTGTCTGAGAATGAGACATATATTTGCTTAGGACTAAAAAGCTAGTCCTTTTATTTACATTTATGCTTAAAAAAATTACAAATGTACTTTTAAGTTGTAAAATTTAATACCAGACATTGACTATAAAATGAGGGATGAGGTAAGGGGATTATGGGCATTTTATGCCCTTTTGTTGTAAGGAGTTATATGAATAAGGCAGGTTGTGTTTTAATTGATAAGAAAAATAAAAAAATTGGACTAGTGTATAGGGAAAAAAATAATGATTATTCTTTTCCTAAGGGACATTTAGAAGAAAATGAAACATTATGTGAGTGTGCGATTAGGGAAACTGAGGAAGAAACTGGTAGAAGGTGTAAACTTTTATCTGAAAAAGAGATTGGAATAATTGAATATACTAATTTCGAGGGAAATATAAAAACGTATATGTATTTGGCTATAGATGATGGTGTAACTGATAGAATAATTGATGAGAAAGATAAAGAAGAATTAGTATGGGTTAATTATGATGATGTTATAGATAAATTGTCTTATCAAAATTTAAAGGATTTTTGGAAGAAGATAGAGGTAAGGGTAAAGGAAATATGAGAAATAAAATTCTGCTTATATTTAGTCAATTGTTATTTTTAATTATTATTTTAAATAAGAAAATTAGTTTTTCCTATTATCATTATATAATTTATTTTGTTTTATTATTATTTGTTCTTTTTACATGTGGACTTTTAAAAAAGGATGAACAAAAGAAAAATGCTAGTATTTATATAGCAATGTATTTAATACTATTATTTGAATTTACTTTTATTATTGATCGGAATCGTTTTAATATAATAACTTTCAAAGATTTAGTTTATTATGTTAATTTAATTCCTTTTAAAACAATAAATTCGATAGTTACATCAGATATTAATTTATTTCATAAAGTATACAATTTAATTGGGAATTTGATTGCTTTTATGCCATTATCTTTTTTACTTATTGTGAAGGATAAAAAGTATACTAAGATTGGAAATCAGATTATGATTCTTTTGCCACTTGTATTTTTTATTGAGGTTATCCAACTTATAACTATGGTTGGTAGATTTGATGTAGATGATATAATTTTGAATGTTTGTGGAGGAATAATATTTGTATTTTTGTTAAATAAATTAAAACTTTCTGATAGAATGAGGAATTTATTTTATACAGATTTTAATTTGAGTTATAAGGTTAAAAAAACTTTATATTTAGTTTCTTGTATTTTACTAGTACTTATTGATATATTTATGTTTTTAATATTTATAGGATTGTTATAAGAAGATGTTAAGTAAGTTTATTAACAAAAAATGTTAGTAAAATACGTAAATGACAAAATAAAGATGGTTTGCCATTGAAAATTACTGGCAAAAGTGTCAGTAAAATTCAGTGAGGAGAATGTTATAGGAAATCGGTAAATATAAATGTTGATTAATGTTACATTGTCAAAGAAGTGCTTGTAGAATGAATAAAATAGTAACAAAATCATTAGTTGATTATAAAAATTAAAAGTGTTACTTAAAAAAATTATTTTAAGATTGATGATAAGTTATATTTTGCTAAAATACCTATTAATTGTAAAATAAGTATTTTATTATGATAATGACTATTTCCTTAATTAGGACTATTTTGTCCTTTTTTTCATATATTGAAATAGGTGATAACTTTGAAGAAAATAATTATTTTATTATTATTTATAATCCCAGTTAATATTAAGGCTTATGATACAAGTGCAACAAGTGCGATTTTAATGGAACAAGAAACAAATAGAATATTATATGCCAAAAATATACATGCCAAAAGAAGTGTTGCTTCAATATCCAAAATAATGACTGCAATACTTGCAATAGAATCTGATAAATTATATGATACAATTACAGTAACAAATGTTGTTAATAAAGCTTATGGATCTGGCATTTATATTAAACCAGGTGAAGAAATAAAATTGATTGATCTAGTATATGGATTAATGCTTCGAAGTGGAAATGATGCAGCTTTACAAATAGCAAACATTGTATCTGAAAATGAAATGAAATTTGTAGAATTAATGAATGAAAAAGCTAAACAATTAAAAATGGATGATACTACATTTAATAATCCATCAGGATTAGAAGAAAATGGAGGCAATATTTCAAGTGCATATGATATGGCTATTCTTATGAGTTATGCTATGAAAAATGAAATATTTAGAATGATAACTGGTACAAGAAAATATCAACTTAAAACGAATATGAATAATTATTTTTGGATTAATAAAAATAAATTACTTACACTTTATAAATATACAACAGGAGGCAAAACAGGATTTACTGATATTGCTAAAAGGACATTAGTAACAACTGCAAGTAAAGATAATTTAAATTTAGTTGTTGTTACATTAAATGATGGAAATGATTTTTTAGATCACCAAAATTTATATAAAGAAGCTTATGAAAATTATAAGAATTATGAAATAATAAAAGAAGGATTATTTGAAATATATGGCGAAAATTACTATAACGAATCTTTTTATGTTAAAGAAAATTTTAATTATCCATTATCAGAAATAGAAAAAAATAATATTTTACTTAAAATAAATATTATTCAAAAAGAAAATTATGAAAACGATGAAAAAATAGGAGATATAGTTATAAAATTGCATGATAATGAATTAAAAAAAATTGATATTTTTATTAAAAAGAAAGAAAAAAAGTCTTTTTTTCAAAAAATCAAGGAATGGTTTAATAATTTATGGTAAATTTTATTTGGTTTATTTTAATTATAGTTGGAATTAGCTATTCTTTATTAAATAATATTAATATATCAGATGTGATTTTATCAACTCCTAAAGAAACAATAGAATTATGTGTGCAAATATTTCCTAATTTAGCATTATGGTTTGGAATATTAAAAATATTAGAAAAATCAGGTTTAATTACCAAATTATCAAAAATAACTTCTAAATTAATTAAACCATTATTTAAAGAAATACCAGAAAATGATAAATCGCTTGGTTATATATCAACTAATATTATTGTAAATATGTTTGGGATAGGTAATGCAGCTACTCCTATTGGGCTTAAAGCAATGAAAGCTTTGCAAGAATTAAATAAAACCGATAAAGCTACTAAATCAATGATAACATTTTTAGTAATTAATACATCAGGTTTGACTTTATTTCCGACAACTGTTTTAAGTTTAAGAACATTTTATAATTCAAGTGATCCAGGTAAAATAATATTACCAGCAATAATTGTTACACTTTTATCTACCATTGTTAGTTTAATTATTGACTATATATTTAGGAGAATTTATCATGACTAAAATAATACTACCATTAATTGTTTTATTTGTATTAATTTATTCATATAATAAAACAAATATTTATGAATCATTTATAGAAGGCGTCAAGGAATCATTTGTTTTAATGAAAGATATTTTTCCTACCATTTTAGCCATGATTTTTGCTGTTAATATTTTTACTAAAAGCAATATTTTAGATATATTTTCTAAAAATGCTCATATAATTACTATGATTATTTTAAGACCTTTATCAGGAAATGCAGCCTTTGCTAGTTTAAATAATATTTATAAAATATTTGGAGTTGATCATTTTTATTCATTTTTTGCATCTTTAATTCAAGCTACCAGTGATACTACATTTTATGTCTTAACACTTTATTTTGGAATTATAAAAATAAAAAAAATCCGCTATGCACCAGTTGTTTGTTTGCTAGCAGATTTTACATCAATATTAATTGCTTATTTTGTAGCACGCCTTTTTTATTAATCTTTTGTAACGATTTTAATCGCATCAACAGGGCATCCTTCTAAAGCATCCATTGCTTCTTCCTTTAATTCTTCTGGTATTTCATCAACAATTACTTCTGCATAATTATCATCAAAACCAAAAACTTTATCGCAAGTTCCAACACACGCACCACATCCAATGCATGCATTTTTATCAACCATCATTTTCATTTTCTAACCTCCAAATCAAATTATATACAAATTTTTTTTAAAATGCAAGTATAGTATTTCAAAAAGAGACAAAATGTGATATTATTATAATAGGGTGAAGGATATGGCTAATCGAATGGATAGATATGGTGAACAAGATGGTTTGTCAAGAACTTTAAAAAATCGTAATTTATATGATACTTTATATGATAGTAAAGAATATTCAATAAAAACAGATGAGAGAACTATTTCTAGAACTAATGAATTAGATTTAGATGCTATTAAAAGTATGATAGCTGAAGAAAAAAAATATGAAAAAAAAGTTCAGATTGTTCCGAAAGAAATTGTAGATAATCATGAAGAAGAAAAAGCTTACGATATAAATGAAGTTTTACTTCAAGCTAGAACTAATTATAAAGATGATAATGTAAAAAGAAGTTTAAAAGAAAATCCTTATGAAATAAGAGAAAAAATCGAAAAATTTAAAGAGGAAGAAAAACCAGAAGTAATTGATGATATGTTTGGTGATTTAATTGATACTAAAACATTAAAAGAAGCGTCGATTAAGGAAATGATTAATAAAGAAAAAAAAGATGATTCTGATAAAGATACTATGGCACTTGGATTAGATGATAAGGATTTTGAGGAATTAAAAGATATGCATGAAAGCATAAAAAAAAATAATGTTTTATTAAAAATATTTTTAGGAATTTTAATATTTGCTGCACTTTTAGTAACAGCTTATGCAATATATAAAATAATTTGATGAGTTTCTCATCTTTTTTTGATATAATTATTTTGAGGTGTATTATGAGATTAAAAATTGATGGATTTGATCATCAAGGTAGAGGAATTGCTCATTATAACAATAAAGTATATTTTATTTTTAATGCTTTACCTGATGAAGAAGTAGAAATAGAAATATTGAAAGAAAAGAAAAATATAGTTACTGGAAAAGTAATTAAATATTATAAAAAAAATGATGATTTGAGAACTGATACAAAATGTCCTTTTTATGGTATATGTGGTGGTTGTGATATTATGCATATTAAGGATCAAAATGGTTATAAACTTGATAAATTAAATAATATTATTAACAAATATGTTGATAAAAATATAGAGGTTTTGGATGTTGTTAATTTAAATGAGTATAATTATAGAAATAAAATTACTTTACAGGTTTGTAATAATGAAATTGGTTTATATAAGAAAAATAGTAATGATATTGTTTGTATTGATAAATGTTATTTAGTTGATGATAGAATTAATAAAATTATTGATTTAATTAAAAAAAATCAAAATTTAAATGGTATTAAACAGATTGTTATTAAATGTATGGATGAATCTATGGTTACTTTTATTGGTGATGATAATGTTAATTATGATTATTTAAAGAGTGTTGTTGATTCTATATATGTTAATAAAAAGAATGTTTATGGTAAGAGTAAAATAACTGTCTATATGGGAAATTTTAAATTTTTAGTTTCTAGTGAGTCTTTTTTTCAGGTTAATACTTTAGTTGCGAATGCTATGTATAATTATATTGATTCACTTATTGATAAAACTAATGTTATTTTTGATTTATATTGTGGGACTGGTACTATTGGTATTTTTGTTAGTAATAAAGCGAATAGAGTTATTGGTCTTGAGATTAATAGCGAAGCTGTTAGGGATGCTAATGAGAATAAGAAAATTAATGGTATTAATAATATAGATTTTTATGAGGGTGATGCTTCTAGTATTGTTAAAAAAACTGATTTAAAACCAGATGTTATTATTGTTGATCCTCCTAGAAGTGGTCTTGATGATAAGATGATTATGGATATCAATAAATTACTTCCTAAAAAAATTATTTATGTTTCTTGTGATCCTATGACTTTGGCTCGTGATTTAAAGAGATTAGACAATTATAATATTATTAGTATTAAAGGATTTAATATGTTTCCTAATACTTATCATGTTGAGAGTGTTACTTTACTTGAAAGGAAATAATATGGATAATGTTAAAATAAATGGAAAAGTAATTGATGTTGATAATATTAAATATGAAGATAAATCTATTTTAATTACTTTAAAGAATAATTGGGGATTAAATATTTCATTTAAGGATGATATTAGTTTATTAGGAAATTGCATAAAAAAGGATGTTTCGAAAGATATTTACTATGAGATTAATTTTTATACTGATAGGTATAGTTATTGCATAAATGTTGATAAAGGTATCTATATAACTAGAATGGATAACAATAGTTATTTACTTGAACTAAATTTGCCATCTATAGATATCGTGATACCTCCATTTGATAAAGTAAAAGAAATGAGAATTAATTTATCTAGTGAAGAAATTGAAATTAAAAATTTAGAAATAAATGCATATTTTAAATTAATCTAATTTGTTAATACTTGAAGAAACATAGCTTATTATGATTTTTACAATGTTTAAAAAGTTATGAGCCATAAATTATATGGCTTTTTTGATATATAAAAATACAAAGTATTAATTTACTTTGTATTTATGCGATAAAAATTAATTGATGGATGATCTAGAAATCTTAGTGGTAATGTACTAGTTCCTAAACCACTAGAAATATAAAGTTCAGAATTATTTATTGTATAATGTTCTTTATAATATCTTTTTGAACCATTCGGTAATACAACAGCACCAATTAAAGGTAATCTAACTTGACCATTATGTGAATGACCAGCTAATATCAAATCAAAATTATTATTAATGTTATCTATAGTATCTGGTTCATGTAATAAAAGTATTTTATACTTTACATCATTTTCACTTATAAAATTATAATAATCTTTTAGTTTTTCATTTATATCAATATCATCAAAATATGATGACATACCCGCTATAACTATTGGTTCATTTTCTTCATAATATACTAAATCATAAGTGTTATTTAGAATTTTAAAATTTGCACTTTCCATTAAATCATTCCAATAATCATATCTCAAATCATGATTACCATTAACAGCATATTTACCAATTTTAGCATTCATTTCTTTTAAATATTTAATTAATATTTCTTTAGAATCAGTCGCATCAATATCATTATCTAAAATATCACCTGTAATAACAATAATATCTGGATTTATTAAATTAACTTGTTTTACTATTTTTTTTAATTCTTTTTCTTTAATAGTTCTATTGTAATGAATATCTGATAAATGGACTATTTTTAAACCATCAAATGAATCAGGAATGGATGCATTAATCTTATATTCCTTTACAATTAAACCTTTTGTTCCTATAAAATAAGCATATAATAAAAATAGAATAAATATAATTAAAAACATAATAATAATTTTTAAAATACTTTTTTTGGATTCTTTTCTTTTTATCATAAAATACCACCAATCATTAATATTATTTGACCAATTAATAAAAATGTATTATGGCAAAAATGAATTGATGTTGAAACAAATATATTGTTACTTTTTTGATATGCTGTTGCTAAAACAAAACCTGGAATACTATATGATATTATGTGTAAATACTCGATTAAATGTTCTGTTTGACCAATTACATGCATAGAACCAAAAAATAGGCCAGATGTTAAAATAAATAAATATTTTTGAGGAATTATTTTTTTAATGCTTTTTCTAAATACTAATTCTTCCATTAATGGTGCAATTAAAGTACATGTAATAGAAGTATAAACAAATCCCGGGATACCTGAATGAAGAATTGTTCTAATTGTTTCCTCATTATTTGAAATATCTGTTGTAAAAAATGAAACAAAAATATTTGCTATTATCATTAAAAATAACATTGTAGGCCAGTATCCTTTATATTCATTAAAGTATTTCAAAAAATTTTCTTTAAAATCTTTAAATTCACTTTTTATTTCTTTGTAATATATTAGAATCACAATAAAAAGCATAAATATTGCTTCAATAAGCAAATAAATTATTTTATTTACTTGTGAAAATTCAGCTGGTTTTATATTAAAATAATTAAGAACTATTAATAAAATTGTACTAAAAAAGAAGTAAAAAAGTATAGTTCCAATTCCTTTTAAAGCATTTGTTATATAATTTTTCATTTTTCAATCTCCAATCATACATATTATATCAAAAAAAATAAAAAAAATTAATAAATATAGTTAAAAAAACATAATTAATATGATATAATGTAAATGACAAGTGGCAATATACCACTTTTTATAAAATTAATTCGAGGTGAAAAAGTGGAAGAAAAAATTAGAAGTTTGATTGAAAATACAATTGTTGATGCTGGTTACATTTTAAGTGATGTAAAACTTGAAAAAGAAGGAAGTGTACTTTTTTTGCGAGTTTTAATTGATAAACCAGAAATTGTTAGTGTAGAAGATTGTGTTAAAGTTTCAGAATTAATTAATCCAATACTTGATAAAGAAGATCCTATTGATGGAAGCTATGTATTAGATGTTAGTTCTATAGAAAGGGGTTAATTATGGACGCAAAAGATTTTAAAAAAGCAGTAGAATTAATTGTTAAAGAAAAAGGCATTACTGAAGATGTTATTTATGATGCTATGGAACTTGCTTTAACAGCAGCTTATAAAAAAAATTATAATTCTTTATCAAATGTTCGTGTAAATATAAATCGCGAAACTGGTGATATAAAAGTTTATTCTTTTAAAACTGTTCGCAAAGAAGATGAAGTAGATGAAGAAGGTAATTTAATTTTTAACCCTGATGTTGATTTAACTTTAGAAGAAGCTAGACTTATTGTACCTAACATTGAATATGGTGAAACAATTGAAGAAGAAGTAACGCCACGCGATTTTGGTCGTGTAGCTGCTGCTACAGCTAAACAAGTTGTTGTACAAAAAATAAGAGAGGCAGAAAGAAATGTTATCATAGATACATTTGCTGATAAAAAAGATGAAATGATGTCTGGAATTGCAAATATGGAAGATGAAAAAAATTATTATATAGATTTAGGTAAAGCTCAAGGTATTCTTCCAAAAAGTGAATGTATTCCAGGTGAAAAAATTAAAATGGGTGGTAATATAAAGGTATATGTTACAAAAGTTGAAAACAATACAAAAGGACCTTTAATCTTACTATCTAGAAATCATTATGGATTTGTAAAAAGATTATTTGAACTAGAAATTCCTGAAATTAACGAAGGTATAATTCTTATATATAGTGTTGCAAGGGAACCAGGTTTTAGAACTAAAGTAGCCGTATATTCAGAAAATCCAAAGGTTGATCCTGTTGGTTCATGTATTGGTGAAAAAGGTTCAAGAATTAACCGTATTATTGAAGAACTTAATGGTGAAAAAATTGATGTTATTGCGTATCAAAACGATGCTAGTGAATTTATCAAAAGTGCTTTAAGTCCTGCTAAAGATTTAAGTGTTTTTATAACGGATGAAAAGAAAAAAGAAGCATTAGTAATTGTAGATGATAGCAATTTATCACTTGCAATAGGAAAAAAAGGTATAAATATTAAACTTGCATCACGTTTAACTAAATATCATTTAGATATTAAAACAAAAGAAGATGCTAAAAATATGGGAATTAATTTAATTTAGGAGTTTTATGAGAAGTGTACTATGTCAAATGATAAAAATTTTTGTTCCAAAAAATATGGATTGGATGGGTTATAAGGTAACTAACAAAAATCCATATACATATCACCATATTTTAGAACGTAGATATGGTGGTAAAGAAACTATTGAAAATGGCGCTATTTTATCACGAAATGCTCATGATCATTTGAATTATTTGGAAGTTTATGTGCCGGAAGCTTATGATGACTGGCAAAGATTCTTCCGCTATTTAAATTCAAAAATGGCACCATTAACAAAAGAAGATTTGGAAATTATAAAATTGATTACCTATTATGAAAGCATGTACACACCGAGAAAAAGTCCTAGAGTATTAACAGGATATAAACAGAAAAAGAAGGTTAAGAAAAAATGAAAATGAGAAAGTTACCTGAAAGAACTTGTATAATAACTCATGAAAAGTGTCTAAAAAAAGATTTACTTAGAGTTGTTAGATGTCCAGATGGGGTTGTAAGAGTAGATGTAACTGGTAAGATGAATGGTCGAGGTGCCTATGCAAAAAAAGATCTTACGGTTATTGAAAAAGCTAAAAATACTAAAATTCTAGATAAACAATTAGAAGTTGTTGTACCAGATGATATATATGAAGAAATGAAGAAAGTTATTGGTGACTAATGAAAAGAGAAAATTATATATCGTGGGATGAATATTTTATGGGAGTTGCACTTTTAGCATCATTAAGAAGCAAAGACCCTTCTACTACAGTTGGAGCTTGTATTGTAAATTCTGATAATAAAATTATATCAACAGGTTATAATGGTAGTCCAACAGGTTATAATGATGATGATATGCCATGGGATAGAGAAGGAAATTTTCAAAATACAAAATATGCTTATGTTTGTCATTCGGAATTGAATGCAATATTGAATTCTCCAAGTATTGTTAAAGGATGCAAAGTATATGTAACACTTTTTCCATGTAATGAATGTGCAAAAGCTATTGTTCAATCTGGTATAAAAGAAGTTATATATTTATCAGATAAATATAAAGATACTGATGGTACTATTGTATCAAAGAAAATACTTGACACTTGTGGTGTAAAATATAGAGAATATAAGAAAAAAAATCAAAAAATTGAAATAGAACTTTAAGAAAGGAGTGGTTACTATGATGACTGTCTTAGAATATGCACAAGATATGAATAGAACAGTAGATGATGTAATTAAAAAATGTAGGGAGTTTGGAATTTCTGCTAACAATGAAGATGATTTATTAGATGATGAAGCTATTACAGAATTAGATGCTTGTTTTCAAAATGAGGCTATTGAAGAATTAGAAGATCGAGCTGAAGAAATGGCTGAAGCAACAAAAATAAATGTTGATAATGTTGTTAAAAAAGAAAAAGTTAAAAAACAAAAAGAAATACCAAATAAAAAAGATTTCTTAAATAAGAAAAAAGAAATGTATAAAAATAAAAACAAGCTGATGACAAATAAAAATGTTGGTGAAAAAGTTGTATTATATAAAGAAAATATGACAATTAGTGAACTTGCTAATGCTATTGGTGTAAGTGGTACTGAACTTGTAAAAAAATTATTTAATTTAGGAATGATGGCTACATTAAATAATAGTATTAGTTTTGAAAATGCTGAAATACTTGTTTTAGATTATAAAAAAGAATTAAAACGTGCTGAAGCTCAAGATGTAAGTAATTTTGAAGAATATGAAATTGTTGATAGTGAAGAAAATATGGTTAAAAGAGCACCAGTAGTAACTATAATGGGACATGTTGATCATGGTAAAACTACTCTATTAGATACAATTAGAAAAACTAATGTTGCATCTGGTGAAGCGGGTGGAATAACACAAAATATTTCGGCTTATCAAGTAAAATATAAAGATGATTATATTACATTTATTGATACTCCAGGGCATGCTGCTTTTACAGAAATGAGAAGTAGAGGTGCTAAAATAACAGATATTGTTATTATAATAGTTGCTGCTGATGATGGTGTTATGCCACAAACCAAAGAAGCAATTGATCATGCTAAAGCAGCAGGTGTTCCTATTATTGTTGCTATTAATAAAATTGATAAACCTGGTGCAAATCCAGAAAGAGTTATGCAAGAACTTGCTGAATATGGACTTACACCTGATATTTGGGGAGGAGAAACATTATTTAATCAAATTTCTGCTAAAAATGGTGTTGGTATTGAAAATTTACTTGATAATATTTTATTGATTGCTGAACTTGAATCATATAAAGCAAATCCTAATAGATATGCTGTTGGTTCGGTTATTGAATCAAGACTTGATAAACATTTAGGACCAGTTGTTACTGTTTTAATTCAAAATGGTACTTTAAGAATAGGAGATCCAATAGTTGTTGGCACATCATTTGGTAAAGTTAGAAGTTTAAAAAACGATAAAGGTATTGAAATTGTTTCTGCTTCACCAAGCACTCCTGTTGAAATAACAGGCGTTAATGAAGTTCCATCAGCCGGTGATAAATTTATGGCTTTTGAAACAGAAAAGGAAGCTAAACAAGTTAGTGAAAAAAGAAAAGAAATCCAAAAATTAAATGCAAGCCATGGATCAAAAGCTGTTACTTTAGATGATTTATTTGCACGTGTTCAAGAAGGTGTAAAAGAAGTAAAAGTAATTATTAAAGCTGATGTTAATGGTTCAGCAGAAGCTGTTAAGAATTCTTTAGAAAAAATTGAAGTTGAAAATGTAAAAGTTCGAGTTATTAGAAGTTCTGTTGGGGCAATTACGGAAAGTGATATTGTACTTGCTAAAGCTTCTAATGCTATAATTGTTGGTTTTAATGTAAGACCTAGTAATCAAATAAAAGATTATGCTAAAGAACAAGGTGTTGAAATAAGATTATACGATATTATTTATAAAGCTGTTGAGGAAATGACAGATGCTTTAAAAGGTATGCTAGAGCCTGTTTACGAAGAAAAAATTATTGGTGAAGCTACAGTAAAACAATTATTTAAATTTTCTAAAGTTGGTACTATTGCTGGCTCTTATATAACTGATGGCATTGTAAAAAAAGATGCTAAAGCTAGATTAATAAGAGATGGTGTTGTTGTATATAATGGCGAAATAGGGTCTTTACAAAGAGAAAAAGACGCTGTAAAAGAAGTTAAAAAAGGTCTTGAATGTGGTATTACATTAAATAATTATAGCGATATTAAAATTGGTGATATTATTGAAGCTTATGAAATGGTTGAGGTAAAAAGATGAGTATTAAAATTGAAAGAATTGAAAGTGCAATGGTGAAGGAAATATCGTATTTACTTGCTAATGAAATAAAAGATCCAGATATTCATTTTGTAACAGTTACTGCTTGTAAAGTAACAAATGATTTGTCATTTGCTAAAATATATGTTACCGTGTTTGATGAAGAAAAAAAAGATTCTACTTTAAAAGCATTAAAAAATGCTAGTGGATTTTTGAGAAGTAAATTATGTGAACGTATTGATATTAGACATATTCCAGAATTAGAATTTGTTTATGATGAATCAATCGCTTATGGTAAAAAAATAGAAAATATAATTGAAAAAATACATTCTGAAAATTGACAATATGATAATTTGTTGATAATATATAGATGTTTGATTGTGATGGAAAAAAAGTAATTTTATTAATGGAAATCAGAAAATTAGTGCTTTGATGAAAACTAATCAGATTTAATAAAATGAATTACAGTTCTTGAATTGAAATCGTTAATCGCGTTAAGATAATGAGGTAATAAACATTACAAAATAAGGTGGTACCGCGAATATTCGCCCTTATAATTGTAATGTTTTTTTAAGGAGGATTTATATGAAATATGCGGAGTATATTGATTATACTAATTTAAAAGCAAATGCAACGACTGATGATATAAAAAAAATATGTGATGATGCTATTAAATATCATTTTGCTTCTGTTTGTGTTAATCCATGCTATGTTAGTTTAGCAAAAGAATTACTAGATGGTACACCTGTAAATGTTTGTACTGTTGTTGGTTTTCCTCTTGGTGCAAATACAATCAGAACTAAAGAAATGGAAGCTTTAATAGCTGTAGAAGATGGTGCTGATGAAATTGATATGGTTATTAATATTGGTGCTATAAAAAATGGTGATTATGAGTATGTTAGAAATGAAATAGAAGATATTATGGCAGCTATAGATGGTAAAATTTTGAAAGTTATAATTGAAACATGTTATTTAACTAATGAAGAAATAGGAAAAATGACAGAAATTTGTAATGATACTTTTGTTAATTTTATAAAAACATCAACTGGATATGGTACTAGAGGAGTTAATTTAGAAGATATTGATATTATTAATAACCATAAAAACGATATTTTAGAAATTAAGGCTAGTGGTGGTATTAGAAGTATTGATATGGTTGAATCTTTAATCCAAAATGGTGTTACTAGAATTGGTGTTAGTAATATAGATTTTTTAAGAGGTGATAAGTAATGAAATTATATGATGAATTATTATGGAGAGGTCTTATTAAAGATGTTTCTAGTGATGAAATAAAAAATATATTGAATAATGAGAAGATAACTTTTTATTGGGGAACAGATCCAACTGCACCTTCTTTACATTTAGGACATTATTCATCTTTGGTTACTGCTAAAAGACTTGCTAAAGCGGGGCATCATCCAATTTTGCTTGTTGGTGGCGCAACCGGCTTAATAGGTGATCCTAGACCTACTGGTGAAAGAGAAATTATTTCCAAAGAAACAGTTTTAAATAATATTGAGGGTATAAAAAAGCAGGTTTTTAGAATTTTTGATGGTAAGGCTGAAATTGTTAATAATTATGATTGGACAAAAGATTTTAGTTTTTTAGATTTTTTAAGAGATGTGGGGAAATATATAAATGTTAATTATATGCTAAATAAAGATATTATTAATAGAAGATTAGAAACAGGTATTACTTTTGCTGAATTTGCTTATACTTTAATACAAGGTTATGATTTTTTGCACTTATTCAAAGAAAAAAATTGTGTATTACAAGCTGAAGGATCTGATCAGTGGGGAAATATTACTACTGGTTTAGAGTTAATAAAAAAAATTGAGGGTAAGGAAGCGTATGGTTTTACAATGCCTTTAGTTTTGGATAAATATGGTAATAAATTCGGTAAATCAGAGGGTAATGCATTATGGCTTGACAAAAATTTGACTTCTAGTTATGAATTATATCAATATTTAGTTAATGTTGATGATTCAATGGTTATTAGTTATTTAAAGATATTTACATTTTTGAGTAAAGAAGAAATCGAAAAATTGGAGGAATCAAATAATTTAGAACCTGAAAAAAGACTTGCACATAAGGCTTTAGCAAGGGAAATTATTACTGATTTGCATGGTAAAGATGAATATGATAAAGCTGTAAAGTTAAGTGAAGTTTTATTTAGTGGTAATGTTAAGGAATTGTCAAATGAAGAATTAGAACTTGTATTTAAAAATATGCCACATATTTCTATTAATTCTGGTTTAAATATAGTTGATTTTTTAGTTAATACTGGTATTTGTTCTTCTAAAAGAGAAGCGCGTGAATTTATTAGTAGTTCTTCTATTACCATAAATGAAGAAAAAATAACAGATGTTAACATTTTTGTTGATTTTGATCGTTCAATTAATAATAACATTTTAGTTGTTCGTAAGGGTAAGAAGAAATATTTTATTGTAAATTTGGTATAATATTAACTTTTTTAATAAAAGGACTTGCAATAGTTTTTAAAAACTGATAAAATATGATATGTAATTCGAGATGAATTGCATGATAGCACGTATGGTGAAGCGGTTAACACGGCGGATTGTGGTTCCGTTATGCGTGGGTTCGAACCCCACTATGTGCTCCATTAATGATAAAAAAGCCTTTATTTATAAAGGCTTTTATTTTTTTGTATTTTTATTTTAATTATTATCTAAGTAATCATCTAAATTAAATGAAAATTCTATCATTCCAGAATAGTTATTTTCATCATTACTATAATAATCGGTGAAAAAGGTTAAAAATATAATAAATCTATTTTTTAAATATCTAGTTATTTTTATATTTATTTCAGGTTCTTCATATTCGTTTAAATCAGTAATATTTAAGTGTGTTTCACCTTCAAAAATATAATCTTTAAAATTAATTGTTTTATTCATTGGTATTTCTAATAATTTTTCTAATTTGCAATTTAGGTCAAAATTAAAAGAATATTTAGTAAAAAATGATGATAATAAGTTTAAAACTTTTGTAAGTATGAAAATTTATTTATTAGAAGAAAAAAATAATAAATATAATGTTTATGCTTTTGTTAAAGAGGGGAGATATTATTTAGAAGGTTCTAATGTAATAGGGGATGGATCTTCTGCTATTCCTTATAAGTTTATGGTTTTAAAAGATGATAATGGATATTATGTTTCTAATTTTAAAGTGTCTAGAAGAGGAAGTTATTATGATGAAAATATGAAGAATATCTTTCCAAAGAGTGTTAGAGATGAATTTAATAAAATATATTATGATGGTACTAGTGAAAAATTAGAAAAAGAATTAATGGAACAAGTTAATTTATATTTTCATAAATACGATCATTTTAAAATTACAAATTAGATGAATATATCATATATGATTAAAATTTCATCTAATTTTTTTTGATGGTACTTTAAAACTATAAAAAAATTAATTTTAGGACTTTTCCTAAATTTGTTAAAAAAAATGCATGAAAAAACTTTTTTCTTCTAAGGCGAATTTTCTTAATTTAATATAAAAATCATAAAAACAGGGTGAAATTACTCATTTGCAATCAATTTCTTCTTGTGCTAGACTATTTGGCCAAGGAGGAAAAATATGTTAGAATTAAAAAATATTAGTAAATCTTATACTAATATAAAAGTTTTGAATAATGTTAATATTAAATTTAGAGAAAAGGAATTTGTTTCAATATTAGGTCCATCTGGTAGTGGTAAAACCACTTTGCTTAATATAATTGGTGGGCTCGATAAATATGATGAAGGGGACTTAATAATTGATGGAGTTGTAACTAAAAATTTTAAAGAAAGTGATTGGAATAATTATAGAAGTAAAAAAATAGGTTTTATTTTTCAAAATTATAATTTAATCAATCATTTAACTGTTTTTGAAAATATTGAACTTGCTCTGTTGGTAAATTGTAAAAAAAATAAATCAAAAATAATTGATACATTAAAAAAAGTTGGTCTTGAAAATGAGATGAATAAATTACCAAGTGAATTATCTGGTGGACAAATGCAAAGAGTTGCAATTGCTAGAGCTATTATAAATGAAAATGATATAATTTTAGCTGATGAACCAACAGGAGCACTTGATTCAAAAACAAGTATTGAAGTTATGAATATACTAAAAAAAATAAGTAAAGAAAGATTAGTAATTATGGTAACGCATAATGTGGACCTTGCAAATATTTATTCTGATCGAATAATTGAAATTAACGATGGAAAAATTTTAAAAGATACAAATCAGTATAATGAGTATAGTAAAGAAGTTGTAAAAGAAAGTAAAAAAATCTCAATGTCTTTTTTGACATCACTTTATTTGTCGTTTAGGAATTTATTAACTAAAAAAGGCAGAACATTTTTAGTTTCTTTTGCTGGATCAATTGGTATATTTGGTATATCTCTTATTTTATCTTTGTCAAATGGCTTAAATAATTATATTAGAAATACTGAAGATGAATACTTAAGTAATTATCCTATCACAATTTATAAAACTAATGAAATATTGAATTTTGATTTAAATTTAAAAGAAATAAAAGGTAACCCTGATAAAATTACATCTTATAATGATATTGCTAGTAATTATATGAGTGATAGTAAAAAATATAATAATTTATATGATTTTAAAAAGTATGTAGATAATGGATTATTAAATGGGTATGCAAAATTTATAACTTATGATTATAATTTGGAACTTCAATTATATAAAAGTTATGAAAAAATTGCATCTGTATATAAATCATTATCTGATGATGAAATAAAAGAAAATTATGATTTGTTATATGGAGATATTCCTAAAGATAAAAATGAAATCGTACTTATAGTTGATAAAAATAATGTAATAAATGATTCGATTTTATATTCTTTAGGTATTAAAGATAAAAGTGAATTAAGTGTAATATATGAAAAAATTAGAAATAATGAAAGTATTAATTTAGAAAAAGAGTATAATTTTGATGAATTGTTAGGAGGAGAGTATAAACTTATTTTGAATACTGATTATTATGTTAAAGTAAAAAATAATTATGTAAATAAAAGTAATGATATAAATTATATGAAAAAAATAATTGATAATGGAATGAATATTAAAATTGTTGGAATTTTAAAACCAAAAAATGATTATGTAATAAATAATGTTATTGGTTATAAATTGGATTTAATTAAATATATTATTCAAAAAAATAGATTAAGTATACTTGGAAAAGAACAACTTAATAATAGAAAGGTAAATGTTCTTAATAATAAAATATTTGATGATTTTAATAATACTTATGATAATATAGTAAATATTTTAGGAATAAATGATTTGGATAATCCTGATTGTATAAGTATTTATTTTAATTCTTTAAATGATAAAAATAATATTATTAAAGAAATTGATAATTATAATAAAAATCATAATGAAAAGATTACTTATGTTGATAATATTAAAATAATTTTAAATACTATTACTAATATAGTAAATAGCATTTCTTATATATTGGTTGGGTTAGTTTTTGTTTCTTTAGTTGTATCATCTTTATTAATTGCAATAATAACTTATATAAGTGTTTTGGAACGAAAAAAAGAAATAGGTATTTTAAAAAGTTTAGGGGCGAGTAGAAAAGATGTAAGAAGAATATTTAATTGTGAAACTATAATTGAAGGTTTTATATCAGGAGTAATTGGAGTCGTTATAGCGATTATTGTAAATAGACTAATTAATTTACTTGTATATAAGTTTTTGAAAATTAATATTATTTCTGTTTTATCTTTTTCAAATTGTTTAATATTGATTAGTTTAAGTATTTTTCTTGCTTTTATTTCTGGTCTTATTCCTTCTAGTATTGCTAGTAAAAGAGAAGTTACTTATGTGTTAAGATCGGAATAACTATACTTATTTTTAAAAAAGTAGTATAATTATTATGATAGCAAATATTGTAATTTATGTTTATGTATCATTTATATTTAGAAACTATTTTAGTTTGATAATATCTTATTTAATTAATGCATTAGGTTTATGGTAGATTCTATTATTAAAATTTTCGTTGTGAGGGAGTAATGTATGAGGAAGAAAAATATTATAATTAGTATTGTTTTGATAATTTTGTCAGTTTTATTTACTGAACTTGTTAAGAATATAGATGTAAAACCAATTGGCCCAAATGAGAGTTTGGTTGGTTTTGCTGATATTAATAGATTGTTTCATAATTTGATTGGTTCAAATATGATTATTTATAAGGTAACTGAATTTTTGGGTTATATTCCTATTGTTATGGCTTTAGTATATGTTTTTATTGGATTAAAGGAGTTAATTGAAAGAAAGAGTTTGCTAAAGGTTGATAGGGAAATTTATATACTTGCTTTATTTTATGTTTTAGTAGTTGGTGTATATGTATTTTTTGAAAAGTTTATTGTTAATTACCGTCCTATTTTAATTGATGGTGTGTTAGAGGCTTCATATCCTTCTTCACATACACTTATGAGTATTTGTTTATGTGGTAGTTCAATTATTATTAATAAAAAAATATTTAAAAATAAATTTGGTGATGTAGAAAATATTTTGTCAGTTATATTAATTTTGTTAATTGTAATTGGTAGGATTATATCTGGTGTACACTGGTTTACTGATATTCTTGGTGGAATAATTATTTCTTCAGCACTTTTAGTTGTTTTTTATAGTGTTATTAGTAGCATAAAACCTAAAATAGAAAAAATTGATTTTTAATGGAAATACTTATATATATTGAATAAGGGTATGCTGATAATGAAACTTGTTATATTGGTCGTGATGTTAGAGATAAGTATGATGTTAAATATGTTTCTTTAGATGATTCTATTATTTTTAAGGGATGATTAAGGGTTTTACCAGATTATAATTTAGATAATATTGATAGTATTGATAATTTTAAAATGTTAATATTATGTGGTGATTCTTTTTAGGGATTAAATAATTTCAAAAATGACAAATGTGCAATTTGATAAACAAATTTGTTGATAATTCAAAGATGGTTTGTAGTATATGTGATGCTATTACTTTTCTTTGCTTTAATTGATATTTAGATAATAGCTATCATACTGGTAATACTTTGGAATATTTAATTAAAGTATGCCCTAATTATAATGGAAAAGAATTTTCTATTTGTAAAAATGCTGTTTTAGATAATAATTTTATAACTGCTTGTAACTTGGATTTTTCTAGAGAAATTTTTAAGTATTTAAATATAAAGTTTGATGAAGAAATTAATAAATGATATAATTTAAATAAGAATGGTTATTATGGAAAGTAGAGTTTTCTACTTTTTTAATGCATATAACATAAATAAAATAATTTATAATTTTTTATTTAGAAGATGATTTTATGTAAATTTGGTGTCTCCATAAATATCAAATAAATTTGTTTTTTGAGTATATAACTGAAAAATCTATTTTTTCTTTATAAAAAATGTTATAATGTATTTGTAAGGTGAGAAAATGGTAAAGAAATTTATATTAGTTTTAGTTATTTTACTTTCTTTAGGATGCTCTAAGGAAGTAAAAGAAGAATATGATGATAAAGATATTACAGTAAATATTATTGATGGAACATTAAATGAAAATGGTTTAATACTTAGTGTAATAAATAATTCGGATAATGATATTTTATTAAAACCTGGATTTGATGTTGAAAAAGATATTGATGGTAAATTTGAAAAAATATCTAAAAATAAGAAATGTTCTAGTGGTATAGGATATGGAATTGAAAAGAATAACTCAATGAACGTTAAGGTTGATTGGTCATGTGAATATGGTAAATTAGAGAGTGGAAAGTACCATCTTATAAAATTTTTAGAAAATGATGAATATCTTGTTATCGATTTTCAATTGTAGGTGATTTAATGAAGACTGTTGTTATAACTGGCTCTGCTAGAGGTTTTGTTTCTGATATATTTGCTAACAATGCTTTAACAGATGAAAATGCTAATGTAATAATAGGATATACATCAGAAACAAAAACTATAGCAGAAGCAATGAAAGAAACAGCAGGTAATAATAAAAATAAAATTACATTAAAACAACTATAATCAGATATATTCTGATTATTTTTAATAAATGAATGTCACATTATTGCCAAAATAACTAAAATATTTTATAATATATCTAGAAGGTGAATTATGAGCGATACTTATAAATTAGCTAAGTCATTTAAAAAAAAATATCCATTGACTATAGCTTGGAGATTAAAAGAACATAGTAAAATTATTGATATGCACTTAAGTGAAAACGAAGAAATATTATATTTATTTTTAGGTCAAAAGAATTTTCATCCATTAGATTTTGTTAATACAAATATAATTGCAATTACAAATAAAAGAATAATGCTCGCAACAAAAAGATTAGTATTTGGTTATTTTTTTGTAAGTATAACACCAGATTTATATAACGATATAACAATCAAAAAAGGATTAATTTGGGGAAGTGTAATAATTGATACAGTAAAAGAAAAAGTATTCTTATCAAATATTGATCCAAAAGCTTTACCAGAAATAGAAAATAATATAACAGATATAATGAGAAAAACTAAAAACGGAATAAGTGCATAGCACTTATTTTTTTGGAGGAAGTATGAAAATAGAATTATCAACAAAGCCTAAATTAATTTATAATAAAAATGAACAAGTAATTAAATTTATTTATTATTTTCCAATTAAAACAGATTATAAAAATATCCATTATGTAAGATTATTAGATTTTATATTATCAACAACGTCAAATGAATATCAAGATAGTTCTTTGTTTGAAAAAATAAAAAAACAAAAATTATTAATTAGCAATAATATATACTTAATAGAAAAAGAAAAAACATCATTTATTGCTTATTCATTTACTATTCCTAAAGAAAATATAATTAATGATTATGATATTGAAGAAACATTTACATTTGCACTATCTTTAATTAAAAAACCATTTATCAAAAATAATGAATTTAATAAAAATAAATTTTATTATGAAAAAGATTATTTTGTTGAAAGAAATAAAATGATAATGAATAATATTATAAATAAAATGAATGAACAATTTTATAATATTGTTGACAAAAATGAATATTTAGGATGTTCTTATATAAGAAGTACTAAAATATTAGAAAATATAACTCCTAGAAAATTATATAAATTTTATAAAAAAAATATAAAAGATAATAAACCATTTATATATGTATATGGAAATATAAATAAACTAAATAAATTAATTAAATATAAGGAAGAAAATATTATTATAAATATTGAAAAATATAAAAAAATACCTGATAGTAAATCTATAAATATTAAAAAAAATATTCCATTAGAACAAAGTTATATATATTTGGAATATAAAATTAACAATTTTAAAGAAGACGATATAGATTATTTTAAAATAATAACAGACTTATTAAATAATCAATCAACTGATTTATTATTTAAAAAATTAAGAATTGAAAAAAATATTATATACTCTTTTAACTTTATAAAATATTTAAAATCAGGAATATTTATAATAAAATCAGGAATAGATGAAAAAAATAAAAATGAATTTATAAATACTGTCAATAATATATTAGAAGAATTAAAAATAAATTTAGAATTTTACTTAAAAAAATTAATTGAAGGAATGAAAATTAATTTATTATATGAAGAAGATAATGATAACTATATTTTAATGAATGTAATTGCTAATGATTTAAATGAAGATACATTAAAAAAATATATTGAAAAATGTACAAATATTGATATAAATAGAATCTATGAAGTATTAAATAAAATAGAATTAAAAAATATAGTTTTCTTTAGGAGTACAAAATGATTAAAACATATAAAAAAGTATTAGATAATGGAATAACATTATTATTCGTGCCAGATAAAACAAAAAATATTACACATTGTGAAATTATTATAAAATTTGGTGGTAGTAATAGGGCATTTATATATAATGAAAAAAAATATAATATTCCTTATGGACTTGCTCATTTACTAGAACATAATATTGTTGAAAATAGTATATATGGTAACGCAATTAACCATTTTAATGAATATCATACCAATTTTAATGCTGTAACAACTTCAAATAGAACATCTTTTTACTTTGATACAGTTTATGATTTTTATAGTAGATTAGAAGAATTAATTAATATCGTAAATAAACCATTATTTACAAATAAATTAGAAGAAATAAAAAATCCTATTTACGAAGAAATTAAAAGAAAAAATGATAGTTATAATTATAATTATTTTAAAACATTAAATGAATGTATATATAACAATAATTATATAAATATTTTAGGTGATATAAATACTATTAATAAAATAAATAATGATGAACTTAAATTTATTCATGAAATATTTTATAATAGTCAAAATCAAATAATTGCTATTTCAGGTAATTTTGATATTGATAAAACTATCAAAATAATAAATAAATTATATAAAAATAATGATTATAAATATGAAAAAATAGATAATCAAGAAAAGTATGATGTTAATATTAAAGAAAAAACAATTATAGAATCTAATTTTAATGAAGAAGTTACATTAGCATTTAAAATACCATCTAATAAATTTACAAAAGCAGAAAAAATTAAATTAACTTATTATTTAGGTTTTTTCTTAAAATATAATTTTGATGATAATTCTAATAATTTTAAAGAAGTAGTTTCTAAAAAGTATTCTTTAACAAGTTTTAGTAGAAATATTGATAGAATATTAAATAATATGGTTATATTAACAATTGGTTTATCTACAAAATATAAAAATGAAGTAAAAAATATTATTTTAGATAGTATAAATAAAAAATATATATCATCTGAATATTTTGAACTTGAAAAAAGAATGGTATTAATTAATTATATTAAAAATAGTTCTAATATTAATTATATATTTGATCAATTTCTTAGTAATTATTTAATGTTTGATTATTCTAAAATTAATAATATAAATTTTATTGAAAATTTAAATTATGATGAATGTATAAATTTATTAAAAAGATTAGATTTTTCTAATTATACAGTAGTAAGTCAGATAAAGGAGTAGTTTATGGATCAAGAAAAATTTGGAAAATTAATTAAAGAAATAAGAAAAAAGAATGGACTAACACAAAATGATCTTGCCAATAAATATCATGTTACTTATCAAGCAGTTAGTAAATGGGAAAATGGTAAGAATTTACCTGATATGACTTTAATTAAACAGATTGCTAGTGATTATAATGTTAGTTTAGATGATATGTTAGGTGTAAAGAAAAGTAAAAAAAAATATATTTTAATGGGTATTATTTTTATTGTTTTATTAATTGTTATTTTATTTATTATATGGCCTTCTAAATTTCAGTTTAAAACTTTATCTTCTTCTTGTGATAATTTTAATTTATCGGGTAGTATATTTTATAATAATAGTAAATCTTCTATTCATATTACTAATATTGAATATTGTGGTGATACTGATATAACTGAATACAAGGAAATAAGTTGTACATTATATGAAAAAAATAACAAAATAATTAATGAGGTTAGTAAATGCAATAGTGGTTATAATACTAAACTTTATGATTTTTTAGAAAATGTTGATATAGAGGTTTCTTCTTATTCAAATATATGTAAAGAGTATGACAACAATAGTTTATATTTAGAAATAAATGCAACTGATTATAATAATAGGGTAATTAGTTATAAAATACCTTTAAAATTAAGTGATACATGTACTAAATAGTAACTCAACTTATATTTTAGTTAATTCAACTTATAAATTATTGTTTTAATTTTATAATTATTTTAAAATAATAATGAAGGGAGAATAGTATGAAAAAATATGTTATTTATTTGGTTATTATATTTTGTTTAATTACATTTGTAGTATATAACAAAAAGAATATGTTACCTAAACCAGAGGTTACTAGTGGTATAAGAGGGGAATTTGGAATCGATAAAAATATTAATGAAGAAACAATTGATAAATATTTGGGCAGAAATGATTCTGTTTATCGTGATATGAGAATGTTAAAGGATCCAGGTAATTATGAGGCAATTGGTGGTGATTCGTATTTATCAGGTTTTATTAAAGGGTTTGAGGTTGTTCCGTTTCCATACATAGTTAATGTTTCTAATCTTCCTAGTGAGGTTGGTAATACTTATACTGGTGATACTTTATTTACGTTAGAAGATGGTTCTTATAAGGCTAATTATGAGGAATCAATGGAAATATTAGAGTATTTATTTCCAAAGGATAAAAATATTTTCCTAATTTGTGGTGGTGGTGGTTATGCTGGTATGATGAAATCACTGCTTATATCTTTAGGATGGGATTCTAATAAAATATATAATGTTGGTGGATTTTGGTATTATAATGGTAATAATAAAATAGATGTTAAAAATGGTTCTAGGTATGATTTTTACAAGGTGCTATATCATGATATAGATTTTAGTGGGTTAAAAAAAATATGAAGAAGTTAATTTTAATTTTATTAATAATTTTTATGGTTGGTTGTAATAAGAATGATAATGAAAAATTTTATTTGGAAAAAAAATATTATGATGAGAGTAAATTTTTAGAGATCAGTAGTAAGGATTTAAGGGATGAAAATTATGTTGTTTATGTTTATAATAATTATTGTTCTTTAGATATTCCTTGTGATACTATTTTTAAAAAGGTTATGGATAAATATAATTTAACATTTTTAAGTTTACCTTTTGCGGATGCTAAAAATACATTTATTTATTCAAGTGTTAAATATGCTCCTTCTATTGTTATTGTTAAGGGAAATAAGATAATTGATTATTTAGATGTTAATAGTGATGATGATTATAATAAGTACCAAAATGAAAAAGAATTTGAAAAATGGCTTAATAAATATATTTATTTAGAGATAGAATAAGGGTTGTATAATAAATCAATTTAGATGATTTTTTAAATTGAACTATTGTTTTAATTTATAAAAAATCGTATAATCGATATTAGAAATGTAAGGTGTGTATAAGTGAATATTGTTAATAAGTCTATACATACATTACTAAATAATAAAAGAATTAGTATTTTTGATAGTGATTTAATAGGAGCAGATTATATAGATTCTGATCCTATTTTTAGTGTGTTTAATTTATTGGGAGGAAGTATATGAAGAAGAAAATTTTATTTTTATCAATATTATGTTTATTATTTGTAACATTAAGTTATACTTATTCATCATTTAATAATACTATTGTAGGTACTATAACAGCTAATGTAAAAGATTGGGTATTTAAAGTAAGTGTAAATAATGGTACTATCAAAGATGGTGGATATAATTTACATTTAAGTGGTACTAGTGGATCATTTAATGTTAATATTAATACTAATGGATCTAAAAGTGGAGCAGATTATACTATTGAATTAATAGGTGATAGTTCAATTAAGTTTTATACAGATAGTAGCTATACTAATTTAATTAATAATAATATATATAGTGGATCTATAAATAGTAATACTAGTAGTAGTGTTACAATATATTATAAGTCTGATACTAATATTAATAGTGATATTTTAATAAAAAACTAAAGGTACTATAATGAAAATCGCTTACATGAAAAATGGATATAGTGAAAGTACAGAATTTTGGAATTTTACTTATAAAAAATATATAAAAATAGTTACTTTTAGTAATGATATGAGCAAAAAGCCGGGCAATTGCATAGAACCTAATCTTTGTTGAGACATAACAGAAAGTAGAAATTATAATGTATATGGTTATTTAGCTGTCAATACATTGCGTCAACAATAAATATAATTAATCCTAATGCAATATATACTAGTATATTTTCTGGTACTGCAATGTCAGGTAGAATAAAAGTAAACTACTAGTACAATCGTAGACGATGTGATTGCAACTAAATCATTAAATAGTAATGTAGTAAAAGGTAAACAACTAGATTAATAAAATGTTTACAACTTTACGTTATTATAAAATAAAAAAGACAACATTTTAAAATATAAGTTATATAATAAATTTGGTGGTTAGAATGAAAATAGTAAAAAAAATATTAATGATATTACTTGTACTATTAACAATCAGTGCTTGTAATTATATAAATAATGAAAATCCTATTGAAAAACAAAAAGAACAAGAAGCAGCACTTGATGAGGAAAAAGTAAAAGAAAAAAGCCAACAAATTTAGAAACATATAGCGGTGTTGCTTTAGTAGGTATGATAAAAAAAGAAAATGATGAATATTATTTTATATTAGATAATCCTATTAATTTAACATTAGAAATATATATTGATCATAAAAAGAAGAATTTAATAACGTTTATAAAATTAAAATGTTGAAAGATAATTTATATGGTATAAATAAAGAAATATATGTTAATGAATTAGTAACTATAATAGGTATTGTTAATAATCCAAGAGATGCGGGTATATTAAATTTAATTCCATATACAATAAAAAGTGGTAAAACAATAGATACAAATGCAAGCATACCTAATATTGCAATACCAGATGAAAATGTCAATTATGATGAAAATAAAATACCAACTAAAATGAAATTCATTATAAATAATAATAAATATGAATATAATTTATATAAATTAAGTGATGAAACATTAAAAACATTTGGAACAGATTTTATAGACTTTTATATTTCTTTTGTAGATGCATATATTAATCATAAAACAACTATTAAATGTGATGATAAAGCATATTTTTATAATCTAATATCCATAATAGAACATTAATTTCCAATATTTAATGCAGACGCTAAAATAGATGTAATTAATGGATATAAAAATAATGCAATAATAATAGAATATACAAGTACAAAAGAAGAACATGATAAATTAATTGAGCAATTTCTTAAAAATGCTAATCAATTTTTAAAAAATGTTAGTTTTGATATGGCTGATAGTATGAAAGCTCAAATAATATATCATAATTTATCAAGTAGTATTACATATAATTATGATGCTCTTGATGATTTCTTTAAATCTTATAGCTATCATGTATATTTAGATCATAACGGAATATGTCATTCATTTGCAGATGCTTATTCTCAACTATTAAATCAAGTAAATATTGATGCAACAATTGTAGCAGGTATGCCTAAAGATTCTATAATAGGACATGCTTGGACAGCTTTTAAAATAGATAATGAGTGGTATTTTGCTGATCCTACTTATGAAATAGGATATAAAAATGGTAATTATTATAAATATTATGGAATGAATTTAGAACAAAGGCTAAATGGTGATGAATTTTCATCTGAAAATATATATATCGGCAAATATAAAAGTATTAATGTTCGTGAATTTGCTAAATTTGATAAAGTTTTACAAGTACAATAAACCTTAAAAAGGTTTATTTTTTAAATATTAAAAATTATTAAAAATTTAATAAAGTATTTAAAAATAATACTTTTTTTGTTAAAATATAACTGAAAGAAGGAAAAACATGAAAAAAGCAGTTGCAATATATAACCCTAAAAGTGGATTAGTAAAAAGAGTTAATCAAAATTTAAAGGATACAATAACAAAAATATTTAATGAATATGGATATGATGTTCGTATAATAATAACAGAATATAAAGGTCATGCTGAAGAAATAATGCCTACATTAGAAGATGATATTGATTTAGTAATGTCATTTGGTGGTGATGGAACTTTTAATGAAGTAATAACTGGTAATGTTCAAAGAAAAAAAATGATTCCAATTGCACATATTCCTTCAGGAACTGCTAATGATATTGGTGCTATGTATGGATATACAAGAAATATGCAAAATAATATTCGACTTGCTTTAAATGGTGTAAGAAAAGAAATAGATATATGCACAATAAATGGAACACCATTTGTATATGTAGCAGGTTATGGTAATTATACGGCTGTATCTTATGAAACAAAAAGAAAATTAAAACAATATTTAGGTTATCTTGCATACATTTTTAAGGCAGCAAAAGAAGTGTTTAAAAAACAAAAACTTCATCATATAACATATGAAGTAAATGGTGAAAAATATGAGGGATTATTTTCTTTAGTTTTAATAACAAACGCTACTAGAGTAGGTGGAATAGATAATATTTATGATGATGTAAAATTAAATGATGATCAATTTGAAGTATTATTTTGTAATTTGTTGAAAAAAAGAGATATTTTAAAAACATTAGTTATGTTAGGTCGTGAAAAAATAAATAATGTTCCAGGTCTATTCTTTTATAAAACTAATAGTATAAAATTAACAATAACTGATCCTAAAGCATGGACACTTGATGGTGAAAAATTTAAGTTAAGAACTAATAGATATGAAATAAAAAATACTTATAAAGTACCAATTCAGTTACCTAAAAAAAATATTCATAAATTATTTATTCAAAAATAATCAGGTTATTCTGGTTTTTTTTGTATTGCAATTAGTATGATAGTGTGTTAAAATTAAGTGGTAATAAAGATAGTATTTTAAAGGATTGTTGATAACATGATAGATAATACATACATACATACATACATACATACATACATACATACATACATACATACATAC
>CAKPQS010000008.1 GCA_934179675.1 uncultured Bacilli bacterium | reverse complement strand
TCTTCTAAACTAAATACACCGTTAATATAGGCTCTTTTAATTCTTTCTAGTTTGTCTTTTTGTTTATTGATATCTTTTTTTAATTCTTCTTGTGGTTCATCAAACTTTTGCTTAATCATTGGTAAGAAGAACTGATTTACTACTGAATCATATTCTACAAGTTCATTTACAAAATCATTAAAATATTCTTCAACTAAACTTTCCTTAAAGTTTATCTTACAATCATGGCAGTAATAGTAATAATAAATATTACCATTTTTCTTTTGAGTTGCTTTACCACCTAAAATTCTATTACATTTAGGACATCTTAATTTTTGTAAGAATAGATATGTTAAAGTTCTTTGATAACTTTTAGAATTCTTTTTCTTTTGAACTTGACATTCTTCCCACATTTCTTTACTAACAATAGGCTCAACAACATTTTCATAATAAGTAGGATGTTTTGTCCTTTTACCATGAACAAAATCGCCTTTGTATATTTCATTTTCTAAAATTGCTACAATAGAAGAATCTCTCCAATTTGTTTTACCTAATACTTGTTCTTTATTAAATAGTGTACTTATCTTTTGATATGACATTCCTTTATGATAAAGTTCAAATATTCTTATGACAACATCTTTTGTTAAATGGTCTATTACTAATTTTTTATTTTCATGTTTATAACCAAGTGGTGCTTGATGTGGTATGTGTCCTTGTTTAATAGCACCTGCTAAACCAACCTTAGTTCTTTCACTTGTTCTTTCTATTTCTTGTTGTGATACACTCATTAGTATCCTTGAAACCATTTTACCATTAGCATTAGTAGTATTAATATCATCATTAACACAATCAAGATAAGCGTCGTTTTCTTCAAGAAATCTCATAAGTTCTTCCCAGTCAAAAATACTTCTTGTTATTCTATCTTGTTTTAAAGCGATTATAGTGTTTATTTTCTTTGATTTAATATCTTCTTTAAGTCTTTCAAATTCAGGTCTATAATTGCCTGTTTTAGCACTTATACCAGCATCAGTATAACAGTCTTTAATAACAAAGCCTTTGAATTTACAATATGCCTCTAATCTTTCTTTTTGTTCTGGTAAACTAAAACCTTCTCGTGCTTGATCTTCAGTCGATACTCTCATATATAGACCACAAACTTTTTTTACATCATCCAATTATCATCATCTCCTTTACTAAAAAAGAGCGAAGCAGTACAACTAGGCTTATTTGTACTACTTCGCCCATAAATAAATCAGATATAAGTTTTTCTAATCTAATTATAAACTATTTTCGACAAATTTACTAGTTGGTATGCTTTAAATAATCTTCTAATTCATTGATTTTAATTTTATTACCAAAGTTTTTGATATAAACATCATTAGAATAATTAAAAACAAGAAACATTATATTATTGATAATTACTTTGTGAGGTTCAACATAAGCCAAATTAGATTTATCAATTTTTCTAATACTTCCATTTATAAATGTAGGAGTAGTATTACAAAAATCACAAATAAATTCTAATTTCTTTTTAAGTGATTCATCAATAGGTATTTCTTGTTTGATAATATTAATCATAAACACCATCCTTTCTTTAGGATGATTTCTTTGTAAGACACAAAAAAATCAATCTTTCGATTGATTTCTATATATCAAGTTCAAACTAAATAGTTCGAACAGATTCGTCAATGGAGCGGGTGATGGGAATCGGACCCACGTAGTCAGCTTGGAAGGCTGGAATTCTACCATTGAACTACACCCGCAAATTAAGTAAGCAAATTAATCATATCAAATTATATAGTTGTTGTCAAGCATTTTATTGCAAAAATATATTAATATAATATAAGTTAATTACATTAAGTATTGTTTTAATTATTTAAACAGTTATAGTAAAATATAATCCTTGACAACATTATATAAAATGTTTATAGTATTTAGTGCTGGAGGACAAAATGGATAAAACATTAAAAATAATAAATGATTATTTTAATATAATATTGGAAACATATAAAATAAGTGATTTAAAAAAAGAACTATACGATGAAACAAGCAACAAATATAACGAACTAACAATTAAAGACTTTTTGGTATTATATAAAATTGAAGAAATTTATAATAAAGATTTATCTTCTAACTTGGAATATAAAGATAAAGCTAAAGGAGAAACATTAAAAGCAATGTATCTTTCATATACAAGATTAAATAAAAAAATAAGTGAAGAACTAGCAAAAGAAATAAAAAGTAATAATACTTATCATAGTATTACTAAAAAAAGATTAGAAGAAATTCGTGATGGAATGGAAGTAATATTAAGAAATAATAATATTATTCCATTAGACATAAAATTTGAAAATATAATAAATATTCTATCAGAAGAAGAAAAAAAGAAAATAAAATAATTAAAGTGTAATATCTATTTTTTTCAATCATATAATAAAAAATAGAAAGGAATGAAAAAATGGAGACACTAAAAGTTTCATCAAAATCAAACCCAAATTCAGTTGCTGGAGCACTTGCTAACGTTTTTCGTGAAAAAGGAAATGTTGAAATTCAAGCAATTGGGGCAGGAGCATTAAATCAAGCAATAAAAGCCATTGCAATTGCACGAGGGTTTGTCGCACCAAGTGGAAAGAACCTTGTGTGCATACCTGCATTTACTGATATATCAATTGAAGGAGAAGAAAGAACAGCCATAAAATTGATAGTAGAGGCCAAATAGGCTTCTTTTCTATTGCAATAATAACAAAAAAATTATATAATTATTAAGGAAAAGGTGATATGAATGGAAACAAATTTAAAACGAAGCATAATATTAGAACATTACCAAAATCCAAAAAATAAATCTTTGTTAAATGATAACTCTTATGAAAAAATCAATATGAACAATGAAAGTTGTATTGATGAAATAAATTTAGAATTTAAAATAGAAAATAATATAATAAAAGATATTCATTTTGATGGTGAAGCCTGTGCAATATGTACAAGCTCTACATCAATTATGATAGAATCATTAATTGGCAAAACCTTGGATGAAGCAAAAGAAATGTATAAAAATTTTGAAAATATGCTAGATGAAAAAAAATATAGTGAAGAAATATTAGAACAAGCAGCAGTATATGAAGATATCTCAAAACAACCAAACAGAAAAAAATGTGCCTTACTACCATGGTGGGGAATAAGAAAAATATTAGAACAACATGGAAAAATTTAAAGTCGAAAAAGTAAAAGAGATATCTAAAATAAAAGGCGAACCAAAATGGATGGAAGAATTTCGCATTAAATCATTTGAAAAATTTAAAGAATTATCAAATCCTAATTTTGGACCAGAATTAAAACTTGATTTTGATGAAATTAATTATTATAAAAAAGTTCAAGATAAAATAAGCAACGATTGGAATGATTTACCAACACCTATAAAAGAAACATTTGATAAAATAGGTTTACCAGAAGCTGAAAAAAAATATTTAGCAGGTGCACATGCTCAATATGAAAGTGAAGCAATCTATCATAATATGATAGAAGAATTAGTTAAAAAAAATGTTATTTTTTGTGATACTGATACAGCACTCAAAATGTATCCAGATTTATTTAAAAAATATTTTAATAATCTTGTTAAATATGATGAAAATAAATATACTGCTTTAAATGGAGCTGTATGGAGTGGTGGAACATTTATATACGTTCCTAAAAATACTAAACTTGATAGACCACTTCAAAGCTATTTTAGAATAAACACTAAAAACATGGGTCAATTTGAAAGAACTATAATTATAGTAGATGATGATAGTGAACTTCATTATATGGAAGGATGTACAGCACCAACATATACAACAGATTCATTACATGCTGCTGTTGTTGAAATATATGTAGGAAAAAATGCCAAATGTCGATATACAACTATTCAGAATTGGGCAAATAATATATATAATTTGGTAACTAAAAGAGCTATTGTTTCTGAAAATGGATTGATGGAATGGATTGACGGAAATATAGGATCAAAAGTAAATATGAAATATCCATCATGTATTTTAAAAGGTGAATATGCTGAAGGAAGATGCATATCAATTGCTGTTGCAACAACTGATCAAGAACAAGATACAGGCGCAAAAATGATTCATTTAGCACCGCATACTAAAAGTAGTATTATTAGCAAATCAATTGCCTCAAAAGGTGGAAATGCAACATATAGAGGAACAGTTAATATAGCTCAAAATGCCAATTATTCTAAAAGTTATATAAAATGTGACACAATAATATTAGATGAAAAATCCAAAAGTGATACAATACCAACAAATAAAGTTGCCAATAGTACTTCATCATTAGAACATGAAGCGACAGTTTCTAAAATCAGTAAAGATAATTTATTCTATTTAATGAGTAGAGGAATAGATGAAGAAAAAGCAAAAGAATTATTAATAATGGGATTTATTGATAAATTTAGAGAAGAACTACCAATGGAATATGCAGTAGAATTAAATGCACTTCTTAAAAATTATTTTTAAAATTTATTGATGTATATAATTTTTAATAGTATACTATAAATAGTAAGGTAAAAGGTGGTGAATATTATGCAAATTATAAAAAGATATTGGTATATATTAGTACTTATTATAGTATTAATAGTTTCAGTATGTTTTTACATAAAATCAAATAAAACAGTTGAGCAAGAAGAAAATTATGTTGATAATAAAACAGTAGTAAGTTACGCTGTTGATTATTTTGAAAATTTTGTTAGTGTAGTAAATGTAAATGAATATGATGTAACTGTAGCAATGTTAAAAAATGCCAAAAATAATCAATTAGCAGATTATGATATGAATGAATTAAATAAGTGTGAAGAAGAGTCATATGTTAAATTCATATTAAATGCAGATGAAAATGGTTATGAAAGCTACGAATCTGTACTAATTTGTCAAAAATAGCAAAAAAATTAAAAAAGTAGTAATTTAGTAAAAGTCAACTATTTTACTATTTCAATTTAGGAAATTCCCCTAGGATAATTTCCTTTTTTCATGACTAAAAATACCTTCAATTAGGAAAAAGTCCCATTTGCACTAATTTTTTAAATAGTTTATAGTGTAAGCAGAAAGGAGGAAATGTATGTTAAATCAATCAATAATAGTAGGTAGATTAGTTAGTGATCCTGAATTAAGAGAAACGGAAAATGGAAATAAGGTTGCTAATGTTTTACTTGCAGTACCTAGATGTTATAGAAATGCAGAAGGCGAATATGAAACAGATTTTATAAAATGCGTTTTATGGCGTGGAGTTGCAGAAAGAACAACAGAATATTGTAAAAAGGGTGATTTAATTGGAATCCGTGGTCGTATCCAAACAAGGGATGTTGAACAACCGGATGAAAGTTTGAGAACTATTACAGAAGTAGTTGCCGAAAAAGTTACATTTTTGCAATCACAAAAAGAGACAAAATAACCAATAGTTTAAAAGCTAAATATGTAAACTATTAGTTGATATAATTACACTTGAAAAGGAGTGTAATTATATGTTGTTTGGGGTAAGAATGAAAGAAGAAAGAATGAAAAGGAACATGACTCAAAAAGAATTTGGTGATATGTTAGGAGTATCAGCAACAATGATAATGTATTATGAACATGGTATTAAAAAGCCTACTGTTGATCAATTATTGTTTATTGCTGAAACATTACAAACAAGTCCGAATTATTTACTAGGTCTAGAATATGAAGCAAGAGAAAGAGGCGAAGCATATACCTTTAGAATTTCAAAACAAGAAATTAAAATTATAAAAGAACTTAGAAGTAGAAAACAAGTATATTCGATGCTTATTGAAGATCCAAGAAGAACCGTAGAATTGATTACAAGAAAATTAAGTTAATAAAATAATCAAAATATGGTATAATATTTTTGAGGATGATAAAATGTTAGAAATAATTGATAAAAAAAGATTAGGTTGTATCCTAACAAAAGAAGAAATAGAGTATGTTATTAAAGAATATACTAATGGTAATATACCAGATTATCAAATGAGCGCACTTTTAATGGCTATTTGTATAAATGGTATGACTGAAGAGGAAACAATTTATTTAACGGATAGTTTTATTAATAGTGGTGAAATAATCGATACATCTAATATAAAAGGTAAAATTGTTGATAAGCACTCAACAGGAGGAGTAGGGGATAAAACAACTCTAGTACTTGCACCTCTTCTTGCTGCACTAGGCTATAAAGTATTAAAAATGAGTGGCAGAGGTCTAGGTTTTACAGGTGGAACAATTGATAAATTAGAATCTATTAGTGGTTATCAAGTAGAAGAACCATTTGAAAAAGTAGAAGATGAAATTAATAAAATAGGTTTAGCTGTAATAAGCCAAACTAAAAATTTAGTGCCAGCTGATAAAAAAATATATGCCTTAAGAGATGTTACTTCAACCGTATCTTCAATTCCTTTAATAGCGTCATCAATAATGTCTAAAAAAATTGCATCAGGTGCATCTACAATTGTTATTGATGTTAAAGTTGGAAATGGAGCTTTAATTAAAACAATAGATGATGCAAGAAAACTTGCAAAATTGATGATTAAAATAGGTAATAATTATCAAAGAAAAATAATATGTGTTTTAACTAATATGGATGAACCATTAGGACTAGCAATTGGTAATAGTAATGAGGTATTAGAAGCAATCGATTCATTAAATGGCAAAGGTCCAAAGGATTTAATGGAATTAGTAAAAGTATTAGCATCTGAAATAATAATGGCAAATGAAAATATAAGTTTGGATGAAGCATATAAAAAAATAGATGAAAAAATCAATAATAGAGAAGCTTATAATAAATTTTTAGAAATGGTTGAATATCAGGGTGGAGATATTAAAACAATAAAATTATCAAAACGAATATTTAGTATCAAAACAGATAAAGAAGGATTTATAAATTCAATTGATGCTTTAAAATTAGGAGAACTTGTTAAAAAAATGGGTGGTGGACGTCTTGAAAAGAACGATTCGATCAATCATGAAGTAGGAATCAATTTAAGTGTCAAAGTAGGAGATTTTGTTAAACAAAACGATGAATTAATGCGTATATATTTAGGTGATAAAGATATTAGTTTTAGAGAATTAAATGGTATTTTTAAGATAAGTTCAACGAAAATAGAACCAAAATTAGTTTATGAAATAATCAGATAGTGTCAAAAAATGTCAAAAAATATCAATTTACTTGCATAATTTTAAATGTTGTTGTATTCTAATCTTAAGGAGGCAAAAGTATGATATATCCATCAATAGATAAATTATTAGTTAAGGTAGGATCAAAATATCTACTTGTTAATTTAGTATCAAAAAGAGTAAAAGAAATGGAAAAAAATGGGCATTACCAATTAAAAGAAAATGAATATAAATCTAAAAAAAATATTGGTAGAGCTTTAGAAGAAGTAGCACAAGATTTAATTACAATAAATGAAAATTAAATCTTTTTACTTTTAAGGTAAAAATGAAAATAAAAAAACTAAAAAATAAATATAAAATTGAGTTTGATAATAGAGAACCAATTATAACTTATGATGATATTATTTTAAAATATAATATTTTATATAAAAAAGAATTATCAGAAGAATTAATAGATAAAATTTTAAAGGAAAATACATATTATGACGCATATTATGCAAGTATTGCTTATATTAGCAAAAAATTAAGAAGTGAATATGAAGTAAAAAAATATTTGGACAAATTTTTGCTGGTTTCTGATGAAAAAAATAATTTAATTTTAAAATTAAAAGAGCTTAATTTAATAAATGATTCTATATTAGCATCTGCTTTTGTAAATGATAAAATTAAGTTTACTAATTATGGACCTTATAAAATAAAAGAAGAATTGGAAAAAATAAGAATTGATGACCAAATAATAAATGAAGCATTAGAAAAGATAGATTCAAATATTTATTATAATAAAATAAAAAAAATAATTGCTAAAAAAATGAAAACCAAAATAAAGTGTTCAGGTAATGTATTAAAACAAAAATTAATAATTGAATTAAATATTTTAGGTTTTCCTAAAGATATGGTGTATGATGTATTAAATGAATTTGATATAAAAGGTAACATAGATATTACATATAACAAGATATATCAAAAATATGTGAAAAAATATACTGGATATAATCTTAATAAAAAAATAGAACAAAAATTATATTCACTCGGATTTTCTAAAGAAGAAATTGACAAAAAAATAACTCATAATTGAGTTATTTTTCGTATTGAGATTTATTTAAATCATATAAATATTTTAAATCAGAATCAGTTACATCAATATTATATTCTTTTCTAATTTTAAACCATGTTGAATTTAATAAATCTTTATCTTCATCTAATTTGTTTTCAGCAATTTTATTTTTAATAGTATCTTTCATATCTTCAAGTGAATCTTTGGCAATAACTTTTTCTTTTAAAATTACATGATAACCATATTTACTTTTTACAGGTTCTTTTGAATATTTGCCAACTTCAAGTTCTTTAGCAGCTTTCCAAAAATCAGCATCAACATCTTCACTTGTGAAAGCATCAAGTAAGCCACCATCTTTAGCGCTACCATCTGATGAATATTTTTTTGCAAGTTCAGCAAAATCTTTACCTTCATCTAACATTTTAATAATTTCAGTAACTTTGTTTTTAGCGTCTTCTTCAGCTTTTTTCTTTTCATCACTTGACATACTATCATCAGTAGTAGGTGTAATAATTATATGGCGAGCAACAATTTTATCATCAACTTTTTCATCATAGTATTTTTTAATTTCTTTATCAGTAAGAGTAGGAATTATATATTTAATTGCAACTTTTTCTTTAAGAAAACTATTTTCAAAATATTTTGCTAATTCATCTTCACTATTAAAGCCATTATTTCTTAAATATTCTTCCCAACTATAACCAAGAACTTTAGAATATGAATCAAATTTTGCTTTTTCTGATGTTACCTTTGATTTACCATATTTTTCTGCTTCTTTTCTATCAGTTATTTCAGTATCAATAATATAATTGTCAACTAAAGAAATGAGTGTATTCGCACCATAAGATTTTTTCATTTCTTTATATAAATCATTTGCTGAAAAATCCTTTCCATCCACATGAACAATTACTTCTTCACCATTTGCAAGTTTAGCTTCTTTCTTACAACCAGTTAAAAGTAAAGTACATAAACAAATTGTTAAAAATAATTTCTTCATAAATTCTGTCCTTTCTTAATAAACACTAAATATCATAGCAAAAAATAAAAAAAAAAACAATAATTTAAACAAAATTATTCACACAAATGTAGTGATAACCATAAAATAATGTGAAAGATGAAAAAAAGGAGGAATGAGTTTATGTGTTGCAATAATGGAATATCAGGTGCTGCAATCGTGTTAGTTCTATTTATTCTTTTAATAATTATACTTGGGGCATACGTATAAAGGAGGCTAAAAAATGTCTTGTAACGAAGGATGTAATAAGCAAAAAACAGGTATAAATTATATTATTTTAATCGTACTATATATTTTACTTGCCATTATATTAGGCTCTAGTATAATGTAAAGTCATAGGAATATTTCCTATGATTTTTTTTAAATCTATTTACTTTTTCTTTTAAAAATAGTAAAATTATGATAGAAAATGGTTCATAATTGAAGATTTTTATGAAAAAGTATCATTACAATTTCATGTTTATAAGAATCTAAAAAAATTATTTAAGGAGCAAAAAAATGCATAAGAGTGTTTTACTTGATGAGTGTATAGAAAATTTAAATTTAAAAAAAGATTCCGTAATTGTTGATTGTACTTTAGGATATGGAGGACATAGTAGTTTGATTCTTTCCAAAATTCCTCAAGGACATTTATATGCATTTGATCAGGATAAAGAAGCAATAGCAAGTGCAAATCAAAAATTAAAACAAATAAATGATAATTATTCTATAATAAACGACAATTTTGTTAATATTGATAAGTATATAATAAATAAAGTCGATGGAATATTATTTGATTTAGGAGTTTCTAGTCCTCAATTAGATGAAGAAGAAAGAGGATTCAGTTTTCATAAAGATGCAAGACTTGATATGCGAATGAATAAAGATCAAACACTTGATGCTTATAAAGTTGTTAATGAATATGATGAACAAAAATTAAAACAAATATTAGAAAATTATGGTGAAGAAAAATTTGCCTATAAAATTGCACACAATATAGTAAAAAAAAGAAGTATCAAAAAAATTGAAACAACATTTGAGTTAGTTGATATAATAAAAGAAGTTGTACCAATGAAATATCAAAGAGAACATCATCCAGCAAGAAAAACATTTCAAGCAATTAGAATTGAAGTAAATAATGAATTAGAAGTATTTAAAATAGCTTTAAAAAAATCATTAAATTTACTTAAATTAAATGGACGAATTTGTGTTATAACATTTCATTCACTTGAAGATAAAATTTGTAAAGACATATTTAATGAAGTTTCAAAAAATCCAGAAGGTTATAAAGATATGCCTGTTGTTCCTGAAAATTTAAAACCAAAATTTAAAAAAATTAAAACAATAGAACCATCTAAAGAAGAACTTATATATAATAACAGAGCAAGAAGCGCTAAACTTCGAATCATAGAGAAAGTAGGGGAATAAGAGATGCCAAAAACTAAGAAAAAATCATTTACAAAATTAGACACAACTTTATATTTATTTGCATTTATATCATTGCTATGTATTTTCTTAGTAAAAATATTTGGTGGAGCTGAAGTTAGTCATTTAAATATGAGTATTGAAAAAGTAAAATATAGTATTAATGAACAAACCAAAAAAAATGAAAGTTTAACTATGAAAGTAAATGAATTAACGTCTTTTGAAAATATACTAGCAGTTGTCAAAGAAATGGGATTAGAATATAACAATGAAAATATATTAATTATTAACAAGTAGGGAGTAATTATAATGAAACAGAAGAAATCAAAAACATGGCCATTTATTAAAATATCTACAGTGTTTGTCTTGATTTCTTTTTTAGTTATTGAACTTAGAATGGCTTATATTGCCCTATCACCAGTAGTCGATGGAACAAATATTCAAGAATTTGCATCTAAAAGAAATACAACCAAAAGAATATTAAAAGCGAATAGGGGAGTAATATATGATGCATCAGGTGATGTACTTGCTAGAAATGTAACATCATATACTGTTGTTGCAATTCTATCGAATTCTAGAAAAGATCGGATTAAACAAGAAGAAAAAGAAGAAGTAGCATCTAAACTTGCTCCTATTTTAAATATGGATAAAAAAAGATTAATAAATCTTTTAAATCAAAATTTATACCAAATTGAACTTGGCCCTGAAGGAAGAGGAATAAATATCCAAAAAAAAGAAGAAATAGAAGCATTAAATATAACAGGAATTGAATTTATCGAAGATACCAAAAGAAATTATCCAAATGGTGATTTTGCATCTTATATTGTAGGCTATGCTAAATCTTATATAAAAGATAACGAAAAAGTTATAATTGGTGAATTGGGTATAGAAGGACTTTATAATAAAGAATTAACAGGAGAAGATGGCTACTTTAAATATCAGCAAGATACATCTGGTATTCAAATACCAAATACTCCAGAAGAAAAAGTTGATGCTAAAGATGGGAACAATATTTATTTAACAATTGATTCAAATATTGAAAGATTTACCGAAAGTGCAATGGATGAATTAACAGAAAAAGCTAAACCTGAATGGGCTGTTGTTGCAATAATGAATGCTAAAACAGGTGCTATACTAGCATCAAGTACAAGTCCGTCATTTAATCCTAATAAACTTAATATTACCAATTATGAAAATCCACTTGTTTCTTATGCCTTTGAACCAGGATCAACTATGAAAATATATTCATATATGTGTGCTATTGACAAAGGAACTTATGATGGTAATGCCTTATACGATACAGGAATTATTAAAATAGATGGTGGCACTGTAAAAGACTGGAATCAAGTAGGATTTGGTCGTATTACTTTTGATAAAGGATTTGAATATTCTAGTAATACAGGAGCTATAAATTTAATGCGTAAGTTTATTACAAAAGATGAATTAAAAGAATGTTACAATAAATATGGATTTGGTTCTAAAACAGGAATTGAACTTGCTAGAGAATTACCAGGTAAAATAAGATTTAATTATGATCTTGAAGTTGCAAATGCTAGTTTTGGTCAAGGTATTACAACAACACCAATTCAACATCTACAAGCATTATCCATAATTGCAAATAATGGTAAAAAAATTACACCTTATGTTGTTGATAAAATAGTAGATCCTAATACAGGTAAAACTATATATGAAGGGAAAAAAGAAGGTGTACAAGTTGTTTCAACTAGTACTACTAATAAAATGAAAGAATTAATGAGAAATGTTATTGAAGGAAAAGATACATTTACAACAGGTACAAATTATTATAAAGAAGGATTAGGATTAATTGGTAAAACAGGAACAGCAGAATTTTGGGATAGTAGTAAAGGATCATATGCAACAGGTATTCATGATTATATTTATTCATTTGCAGGAATGTTTCCTTATGATGATCCAGAAATAATAATATATGCAGCTATGAAAAAACCAGAATATCAACCTAATCAAACATTAAGCAAACTTGTAAAAGATGTAGCATCTGATATATCTAAATATTTAGATATTTCCACTGATGAAAACCAAACATTAAATTCATATACTATAGATAATTATTATAATAAAAATATTGAAGAAGTAAAAAATGATTTAATAAGTAAAAAATTAAATGTTTATGTAATTGGCGATGGCAATATAATAATTAATCAATATCCAAAAGTTAATAGAACATTGGTTGAAAATGATGTAGTTATTTTAAAAACTAATAGCGTTTCAATTACAGTTCCATCGTTTTTAAATTTGTCCTATAAAGAAGCAAATGAATTATGTAATTTAATGCAAGCTAGTTGTTTATTTAATGGAAATGGATATGTAGTAGAACAAAGTATTCCTGAAAATACAGTGTATCAAAAAGAAAATATTATTGAATTAACATTAAAATAACAATTTATATAAAAGTATGATATAATTGATATAGAATATGGGGTGAAGGAATGAATAAATTACCTAACATTGTTTTTAATGATGACGAAGAAAAAAAAGAAAATAAAACTATTGAATTTGAAATAAAAAGTGATTTAGTAGGCGGTAATGAAAGTGCTGAACATTTAATAAAACCAGAAGAGAGAAAAGTTAAAAGAATAAATGATTTAGTAATAGAAAAAAAAGAATTATCAAAAGCACCACATCCACCAGTATTACCAGTTCCAAGAATGCCTGAAAAAGCACCACATCCACCAGAATTACCAATACCTGAAAAATTAACTTTAAAAATGCAAATGCATCTTCTAAAAAATAAAACTAAAGAAAATGCTACAATTAAAAGTAAAAAAATAACTAATCAAATTAAGCAAATTAATTTTTTCTTAATTGTAAGTATTATTTTAATTTTTATTAGTGTATTTACTATTTTATTTGGTATTTATGGATATATTAATTTAAAAAACACTTACGAAAAAAATAAGAGTACTTTTAGTGATATTAATTATATAGAAATGGAAAAATTTTGCAAAAATAAAAATTATAAAGATTGTTCTAAATATTTAGATTATATTTCTGCTTTAAATTATTTAAATCAAAAAGAATATGATAAAGCAAAAGATATTTTTAATTCATTAAATAATTTTTATAATAGTACTTATTATATTAATTATATAAAAGGAATTGAATTTATAAAAAATAAAGAAATAGATTTGGCAAAAAATAGTTTTAATGAATCAAATAATATCTTAAATACTGAATATTACTTAAAATATATTAATTTAATTGAAGAAATTAATAATTCTAATTTAGATAATATAAATGATTGTTATGAATTAGAAAATTACATTGAAGTTAATTATGTAAGTAAATATATTGATGGAAAAAGATTTTATAGCGAAAATGACTTTAAAAGAAGTTCTAGTATTTTAGAAGAACCATCTTATGTTATTAATGATGCCAAAACACTTATTTTAGAATCAAAATATAGATATGCAAAACAATCACAATATGATGGATTTATTGGAACAGCATATAAACTTTTAAATGAAATTAAAGATTATAAAGATGCAAGCAAAATATTAGAAAGTCCAATATATTATATTATTAATAATTGGTCTTATAAAAATAATAATGGTTTCTTATTAAATTTATCTTTCTATAAATCAAGCGATACATGTTTCCATGAAGTTCGAAATGGAAAATTAGTAGGATTTAGTTATGATACAGATGCAACAATATATGATTATAAAGTAAAAAATAATATTATATACTTTAAAAATAAAAATAATGAATATATGGAAATGTATTTAATTAGAAGTTTTAATAAAGATAAACTTATTTTAGATGTTAATGGATTTATATTTGAAATGACTACAAGAGCATGATAAAATCATGTTCTTTTTAGTAAAATTATGGACTAATAAAAAAAAATTTGATACAATTATTATGAAATAGTTAGGAGAATAACATGAGTTTAATAGAATATGCTAAAGCAGGTAATTTAAAAAAATTTAGAAATAATTTAAAAGAAATATCTAAAAAAGAAAATAAAAGTACATTTTATCTTTTCAATCATTTCTTAATTACTTTTTTAAAAAGTGGATGTGGATATAGTGATTATTTAAATTATCAATTATATAATAAAACATTTAAAGAAATAAGCGAATATGTAACAATTAAACATCAAGATAAATTTTATGAAATTGTTTCACCAGCTAAATATAAAACATTCTTTACAATAAAACCTAATTTTTTAAACAATTTTAAAAATTTTATAAATAGGGATTTTTTTGAAGATGGTTCAATAGAAGATTTAGAAAAATTTCTTTCTAATAATGAAGAATTTATGGTTAAACCAAAAGATGGTTTAGGTGGAATGGGAGTTTATAAAGAATATAAAAAAAATATAAAAGACATAAATGAATTTTATAATTACTTAAAAAATAATAATTTGTTTATAGAAGAATATGTTAAACAAAATGAAGATATTAATAAATTATGTAAAGAAAGCGTTAATACTATAAGAATAATGACTTTTTCATATAATGGTAAAAGTGAAATTGTATATGCAGCAATGCGTATTGGTAATGGAGTTAATAATGTTGACAATTTTCATCAAGGTGGAATGGGATGTAAAATTGATTTAGAAAAAGGAATTTTAATAGGTGATGCAATAGATAAAGATTTAAATCATTTTGTTGTCCATCCTAAAAGTAAAGTTAAATTTGATGGCTTTAAAATACCATATTGGGAAGAAGCTAAAAAACTTGTATTAGATGCAAGCAAAGTTAATAATAATATTCATCTAGTAGGATGGGATGTTGCAATTACAGATGATGGACCAACTTTAATAGAAGGCAACAGAAGACCAGGATTTGATTTAATTCAAGTATTATCTAAAAGAGGAAGAAAAGATATTATGAGGCACTGTTTAGATATCATCAATCAAGAAGAAGGGACTAATTACAAAATATGAAGGTACTAGTTATACCTACATGGTATCCAAGTGGCGAAGATAAATTAATGGGTGCATATCATAAAGAATTTACAAATGCTTTAAATAAAAATGGTATTGAAGCAGATATGTTATATATTGAACGAGAAAGACTTTCTAAACCACTAAAATATTTATTTCTTAAAAAAAAATATATTGAACATGAAAAAAATTATAATGTTTATAAATATCGTATGTTAAATTATGCACCAATCAATTTTGATTTAGAAATTAAAAAATATACGAATAAATTATTAAAATCTGTTAAAGAATATATTAGAAAAAATGGCAAACCAGATATACTACATGCCCAGGTTATTTTACCAGCAGGATATGCAACTTATATTGTTGGTAAAAAATTAAATATACCAGTTATTGTAACGGAACATTGTGGTAATATTGAAAGATTTTTTAAGCCTCCACTAAATAAATATACAAATGAAATGATAAATAATGTTGAATTTACAACAGTAAGTAAATATATGCAAGATATTGCTTTAAAATATGTTCCTAAATGTGAAGTCTTACCAAATTTAGTTGATATTGATAATTATACTAATTATGGAAAAAGAAAAATAGAAAATAGATTTAATTTAGTATCCCTTTGTGCTTTAAGAGAAGGTAAAAAAATAGATAATATATTTAAAGCAATAAAAAAAATAGATGACATAAATATTCATTTAGATGTCATTGGTGATGGATTTTATGAAAAATATTATAAAGATGAATGTAAAAAATTAAATTTAGACAATAAAGTAAATTTTTTAGGACGACTAGATAAACAAGAAATATCTAAAATATTTGCTCATGAACATGCCTTAATTATTAGTAGTGAACTTGAATCATTTGCAATCCCAGGAATTGAAGCATTAGCGTCAGGTATCCCTGTAATTGCAACAAAGTGTTTAGGACCTGAAGAATATATTGATTCCCAAAATGGTATTTTATGTGAAAAAAATAACATTGATTCTTTAGTAAAATCCATTAGATATATGTATGAAAATTATAATATGTATGATAGTACTTATTTAAGAGAAAGTGTTTATAGATTTTCGGAAAAAGAAGTTGTATCAAAAGCAAAACAAATATATGAGGAGATGTTGAAATGAAAAAAGTTATATTATGTATATTAGATGGAGTTGGTATAAGAGAAGTAAAAAAAGGCAATGCTTTTTTAAATACTTCTAAAAAAACATTTGATTTTTTATGGAATAATTATCCTCATTCATTACTTGAAGCAAGTGGAGAATATGTTGGACTTCCTAATAAACAAATGGGAAATAGTGAAGTAGGACATACTAATATTGGTGCTGGAAGAATAGTTTATCAGTCTTTAGAATTAATAAATAAAGAAATAAGAGAAAAACAATTTTATAAAAATAAAGAATTACTTAATATAATAGATCATGTTAAAAAAAATAATTCTTGCTTACATATATTTGGTTTATTAAGTGATGGTGGTATTCATTCCCATATCAATCATCTATATGCTTTACTTGAAATGTGTAGGCAAAATAACCTTACGAATGTAGTTATTCATCCATTTTTAGATGGTAGAGATACATTACCAAATGTGGCACTAAAATTTTTAGATGATTTAAATAGTAAACTCACAAATGAAAAAATAGGTGTAATATCAGGAAGATATTATGCTATGGATCGCGACAATAATTGGGATAGAATAAAAAAAGTATATGATGCATTAGTATATGGAACAGGTAATAAAAATGATTATAAAAGTACAATTTTAAATTGTTATAATAATAATATTTTTGATGAATTTATTGAACCTATCATTGTAAATGATGAAAAAATTAAAAATAATGATGGTATGATATTATTTAACTTTCGCCCAGATAGAGCAAGAGAATTATTTACAGCTTTAACAAACAAAGATTTTAATGAATTTGAACATAAAAATTTTGATAATTTAAAACTTGTTACAATGATGCCAGTAGCTGATACAGTTATTTGTACAAATGCTTATAAACATGAAAATTTAGTTAACACATTAGGGGAATATATAGATAATTTGAATTTAAAACAACTTAGAATAGCCGAAACAGAAAAATATGCTCATGTTACTTATTTCTTTGATGGTGGTATTGAAAGATATTTAAAAAAATCTAAAAGAATTTTAATTCCGTCACCTAGTGTTAAAACTTATGACTTAAAACCAGAAATGAGTGCTTATTTGATAACCGATAAATTGATACAAGAATTAGATAATAATTACGATTTAGTTGTTTTAAATTATGCAAACGGGGATATGGTTGGTCATACAGGTAATTATGATGCTACAAGTAAAGCAGTAGAAGCTTTAGATAATTGTTTAGAAAAATTATATAAAAAAGCTAAAGAAAATGATTATACAATGGTAATTATTGCTGATCATGGTAATTGTGATTATATGATTGATGATGATAATAATGTTGTTACTAGTCATTCAGTAAGTCCTGTTCCATGTATTATAACTGATAATGATTACAAGGTTAATAATGGAAGACTATGTGATGTCGCACCTACAATACTTGATATTATGGAACTTGATATTCCAAAAGAAATGACAGGTAATAGTTTAATAGAAAGAAGGAAATAATATGATAAAATTTGTTCAGTATGGATGTGGAAAAATGTCTCTTTATACAATGAGATATGCATTAGAAAAAGGATATGAATTAGTTGGAGCAATAGATGTTAATCCAAATATAATAGGAAAAGATGTTTCTACTATTTTAGGGGGAAATGATTTAGGAATTAAAATAACTGATGCTAAAGAAGCATATGAATTGTTAAGCAATATTAAACCAGATATAGTTATTATTACTACAATGAGTTTTATGAAAGACATAAAAGATTCACTTATGATATGTGCTAGTTTAGGCATTAATGCTATTACTACTTGTGAGGAAGCATTTTATCCATTTAATTCGAATCCTGTTTTAACTTCAGAGATTGATAAACTTGCTAAAAAAAATAATTGTACTATTACAGGTAGTGGTTATCAAGATGCTTATTGGGGTAATTTAATTTCTACTTTAGTGGGTTCTTGTGCTTCTATTAGAGAAATTAGGGGTAGTAGTTCTTATAATGTTGAGGATTATGGTATTGCTCTTGCTAAAGCTCATGGTGCTGGTTTAAGTGTTGATGAGTTTGATAGGGTTGTTGCTTCTAGTGATAATATTAGTGATTTTGAGCGTAATAAATTGATTGAGAGTGGTAATTTTCTACCTAGTTATATGTGGAATGCTAGTGGTTGGTTATGTGATAAGCTAAATCTTCATATTTTGAATCAATCTCAAAAGTGTGTTCCTCAGTTTAGTGATTGTGATATTGATTCTAAGACTTTAGATATGGTTATTAAAAAGGGTACTGTCACTGGTATGAGTGCTGTTGTTACGACTGATACTTTAGAGGGTATTACTATTACTGCTGAATGTATTGGTAAGGTTTATTCAAGTAATGATTTTGATTGTAATAATTGGTCTATTATTGGTGAACCTGATATTAATATGGTTATTAATAGGCCTGCTACTGTTGAGTTAACTTGTGCAACTATTGTTAATAGGATTGAGGATGTTATAAATTCAGAGCCTGGTTTTGTTCCAACTAGTAGGATGGGTGAATTAAAAAATAGATTGTAAACCAAAAATGGTTGACAGTTAATTATAATTGTGATATTATTTATTTGAATGGAGGAAATAATATGGTAAAAATTAGACTTAAAAGAATGGGAACTACTAAAAGACCTTTTTATAGAGTTGTAGTAGCTGATTCAAAAAGCCCAAGAGATGGTCGTGCTATTGAAGAAATTGGTACATATAATCCAGTTGCTAATCCTGCTGAAGTTAAAATTGATAAAGATTTAGCAATTAAATGGTTAAAGAATGGTGCTGAACCAACTGATACTGTTCGTAATTTATTAAGCCAAACTGGTATTTTAAAAGAGTATCATGAAATGAGAATGGGCAAATAAAATGGATAAAGTAATTTATTTAGTTGATTATTTAGTTAAACAAATTGTTAAATATCCAGAACGTGTTTCTGTTGAATTAGGCGTAGATGAAGAAAATTTTTCAGCTATTAATATTAATGTAGATGAAAAAGATATGGGTTCTATTATAGGTAAAGCTGGTAATGTAGCTAATGCTATTAGGACTATTGCTCAAGCTACTGCTTATGCAAATGGAGAAAAAAAGGTTAAAGTGAATATTAATTCAATTTAACTTTTTTTATTGTTTTATTTTTTTTTATATGGTAAAATATATTAAGAAGAAGGTAGGGAAAATGAAATTAAATAAAAAAGTATTTATAAGTGTATTATCTATTATTTGTATGATTACTATATTAATTGGTAGTATGGCTTATTATAGAATAGTAGTAAACGGAAGTATTACAGGTAGCACTGGTACTGCTGTATTTGTTTTAAGGGATACGGAAGCAGGTGAATCATGGAATAATAAGGTTATTAATTTAGGAACTATAAATCCTGGTGATAGTGGTTCTTTTGATGTTGTTATGGATGCTAGTGGATCTTCTGTTAATATGTATGCGACTTTAAATATAGATAGGGGAACTGGTGATACTGAGCTTCCTAAAAATCTTAAATTTTATACAACGGCTGATCATAAGAGTGAACTTCATAAATATTATTCATTTTTAGAGAAAAATGGAACAAATAAAGAAAAATTAACTTTATATTGGTACTGGAATCCCTATATTAGTAATGAAGAAGATAATAAGTATGTAAATAAAACTTTTTCTGCAAATATAACTGTTAATGCAGTTCAGATAAGTGACTATGCGACTATGAAGAATGGGTATAGTGAAGATGAAAATGCAAATGGAGGAACTGAATTTTGGAATAATAATTATAAACCTTATATAAGAACTATAAATTTTGGCAATGATTTAAGTAATTTGCCAAGTACATGTACTGAAGAAAATCTATGTTGGGATATATCTGAAAGTCAAACTCAAAATAAGAAAGTATATGGTTATTTAGTAGATACAGGTTTAAAAGATAGTACTGATAACACAAAACCATTATATAATTTATATATTGTAAGTGAAGTGCCAATATTTGCACCACAAAATAGTAGCTATATATTTTCATTTGTTAAGCACGATAATGGTGGAATTACAATATCTAATTTAACTCAAATTAATTTTAATGATAATTTTAATACAACAAATGTAACAAATATGTATATGATGTTTGCTTATTGTTCATCCTTGGCAAGTTTAAATTTAAGTAGTTTTAATACTGTAAATGTAACATATATGAATTATATGCTTCATGGATGTTCATCATTAACAAATTTAGACTTAAGTAGTTTTAATACCCCAAATGTAACAGGTATGTCATATATGTTTAGTTTTTGTAAGTCCTTAACAAGTTTAGATTTAAGTAATTTTAATACAGCAAATGTATCTAATATGGAATCGATGTTTTCTGATTGTACATCCTTAACAAGTTTAGATTTAAATAATTTTAACACTGTAAAAGCAACAATAATGAATTATATGTTTTATAATTGTTTATTATTGACAAGTTTAGATATAAGTGGTTTTAATACGGCAAATGTAACTAATATGGAATCGATGTTTTCTAAATGTAAATCATTAACAAGTTTAAATTTAAGTAGTTTTAATACAGCAAATGTAACAAATATGGCTTGTATGTTTGATTCTTGTTCATCATTAACAAGTTTAGATTTAAGTAGTTTTAATACCTCAAATGTAACACAGATGAGTTATATGTTTTCTGATTGTACATCTCTAATAAATTTAGATTTATCTAGTTTTAATACTTTAAATTTAAAAAAAATGCTTAATATGTTTTCTGGATGTTCATCCTTGACAACAACAATCAACATAATGAATGCTAATGTTAGTGAATATTCTGATATGTTTTCTGATGCTGCAACTAACTCAGGCTCTCAAATAACAGTTAATTATATCGCCGATGCATCTACATTAGTTGATAATATGATTGCAACTAAATCACAAACCAGTAATGTTATAAAAGGAATTCAATTATAAAATTAAATAAAAAGAGATTATCTCTTTTTTTTACTCTAATAACAACTATATTGTCATAATTAATATCTTGATGTATAATTAAATAGGAGGATTTATGAAAAAAAACTTATTAAAATCATTCGGAATAACAATAACCATAATATTAATAACATTCCTATTATTAGGGATATTTCCATTCGGAAACAGATCAATGGTAATAATAGATTCCAATACTCAATATGTAACATTTTTAACATATTTAAGAACAATACTATTAGGTCAAAATAATTTTAAATACACATTCTCAAGTACACTAGGACAAAACATGATACCATTAATAGGCTATTACCTAATGAGTATATTTAATATACTAGTAATATTCTTTAAACCAGAAAACATCAAAATATTAATAACAATATTAATGATATTAAAAATTGGCCTATGTTCTACAACAATGGAATATTACCTATCTAAAAAATATCACAAAAATACACTTTTATTTTCAATCTGTTACGGACTAATGACCTATAATATAGTATATATGTATCACATAATGTGGTTTGACTCAATAATACTATTTCCACTCGTAATACTTGGAATAGACAAAATGTTCTCAAACAAATCACCATTACTATATATAATATCATTATCACTAGCAATAATATTTAACTATTATATTGGTACAATAATATGCATAACATCAGTATTATACTTTATATATAAATATATATTTACACATAACAAAATAAATAAATTTAAAGTAATAACAGAATATTTATTAACATCATTACTATCAGGAATGATATCAGCATTTATATTATTACCATCATTACTAGGACTAATGAACGGAAAACTAATGAATACCCCAGTAAAATTCGGATTCAATACAACATACACAAATATAATAGCAAAAGCATTTACAGCATCAGTCGGAGTAAACGAAACATGGCACGGTGGACCAATGATCGGAGCAAGTATGCTAATATTTATATTAGTAATACTATACTTCTTTAATAAAAAAATAACAAAAAAAGAAAAAATAATAAATGCAATAAGCCTATTTATACTAGCAACAACATTTACATTTAAACCATTATGTTTATTATTTCATGGATTAACAGAACCAAACTGCTTTAACTATAGACATGCATTTATATTTGTATTCTTTACAATAACACTAGCAATAAGATCATATAATAAAAATGAATACTCTAAAAAAACTTATCAAAATGTAAAATACATATTAATAATATTAAGCATAATAATATTATTATCTAACTTCAAATTTAATCAAACAACATATAATATAAGCATTATAATAAGCATAATACTAGGACTTTTATATATATATAAACTACAAAATAAAAAAACAATCATTTATTTATTATTAATAGATCTATTTATAAACACATTTGCAAATGTTACAATGTTAAAATTGTCAGATAAACAATATATGAATGAATATAAAAATTATGTGAAAAATACAAATGAAGCAGTAGAAGCAATTAAAGATGATACATTCTATAGAATAGAAAAAACTTTTGATCGTGAAACTAATAAAAAAATGTTAGCGATTAATGATTCAATGATATTCAATTATAATGGAATTAGTCATTTTGATTCGACAAGTAGTTTGGATATTGAAAATTTATTTGAGCAATTAGGTCAAAGAAAATTATTAACACGAGTATATTATAATAATTCTACATATTTATTAGATAGTTTATTTGGGCTAAAATATATATTAAGTAATACTGAATATAAAAATTATGATTTAATAAAAGAAGTAAATAATATTAAAATATATGAAAATCCATATTATTTATCATTAGGTTATAGCATAAAAAATAAGAATATTGAATTAAGTAATAATCCTTTTATAAATCAAAATAATATAATAAAAGCATTTACAGGATTAAATGAAGATATATTTAAAGAAGCAAAATATAAAGTAGAATATGAAAATGTAGAAATAGAAAATAATATATATAAAACAAAAACAATCGGTAAAATAAATTATTATATTAAATCAGATAATAAAAATTTATATTTATATATACCAGTAAATGAAAATATTAAAACAAATTATCCAAATATAAAAGTATATGTTAATGATAAATATATAACAGATTATTTAACCAAATATGAATGGAGTACACTAAATTTAGGAAAAAATGTTACTAAAGTAACATTAGAATTTGAAAATGAAATGATAATGAATGATATTTATTTTTACTATGAAAATATAGATATATTTGAAAAACATTATAATCTATTAAAAAATAATCAAGTAAATATAAATAAAATAACATCATCTAACCTAAAAGGTGATATAAGTATTGAGGAAGATTCGACAGTATTATTCACAATTCCTTATGATGAAGGATGGAATATTAAAGTTGATGGAAAAGAAATAAAATATTTTAAAGTAATGGATTCTTTAATTGGTTTGGATCTAGAAAAAGGATCTCATAAAATAAATTTAAATTATGAACCAAAAGGTTTAAAATTAGGAATATATATATCGCTAATAAGTTTAATTATAACTATTATATATGTAATATTAAGAAAAAAAATATGGTCAATTTATGATAAATTTAAAGAACTATTTAATTATATAATTGTAGGTGCATTAACAACATTAGTTAGTTTAGTATCATATTTTATATTTTCAAGAATAATGAATATAGAAAAAACTATATACTTTATACTAGCAAATACATTATCATGGATATTATCAGTTGCATTTGCTTATATAACAAATAAAATATTTGTTTTTGCAAGTAAAACTAAAAATAAAGAAGCAATAAAAGAAGCTATAAAATTTGTAAGTTCAAGAATATTAACATATTTAATTGATTTAGCACTCATGTTTATATTTGTTAAACTAATCAAAATTAACAATGATACATCAAAATTAATTGTTCAATTTGTTGTGCTTGTACTTAATTATATACTAAGTAAATTATTAGTTTTTAAAAAAGAGAAATAATCTCTTTTTTTTGTAAAATTTTTGGCCTTTTCCCATAATAGATTGACTTATACCCTAAAAAATATTAAAATGGTAATAGAGGTTAAACTCTAAATGGAGGTTTTTATGGATATATTACTTTCCATTTTACTAGTCATTTTAGGACTTATAGTTGGTATTATTAGTGTTTTAATTATTAATCAAATAAGAAAAAATAATACTTCTAAAAGCATTAATGAAATGCTAAATAAAGCTCAAAACGATGCAGAAAAATTAAAAAAAGATTATCTCTTAGAGGGAAAAGAAGAAATAAAACAACTAAAAGAAGAATTAGAAAAAGAAATAAAAGAGAAAAAAAATGAAATAAAAGCATCTGAAGATAGACTAATAGCTCGTGAAAACAACATGGACCGTCGTGATCAAAGTCTACAAACAAGAGAAAACTTATTAGAAGAAAAAGAAAACAATATAATAAATAAACAAAAAGAAATACAAGATGAAAAAGTAAAATTGGAGGAACTAAGAAAAAAAGAAGAAACAGTACTTGAAGAAATAGCTGGATATTCTAAAGAAGAAGCAAGAAAAATTATTTTAAAAAATACAGAAGAAATGATGGACAAAGAACTTGCTAATTATATTAAAGATAGAGAAAATGAAGCTAAATTAGAAGCCGATAAAAAATCAAAAGCATTACTAGTTACATGTATGCAAAGATACTCAGCAGATGTAGCAGGAGATCAAACAGTAACAGTTGTATCACTACCAAACGAAGAAATGAAAGGTAGAATAATCGGTCGTGAAGGAAGAAACATTAGAACAATCGAAGCCGTAACAGGAGTAGATTTAATAATAGATGACACACCAGAAGCAATAGTTGTATCATCATTCGATCCTTTAAGAAGAGAAATAGCTCGAGTAACAATAGAATCATTAATCAAAGACGGAAGAATTCATCCATCAAGAATTGAAGAATTATATGAAAAAGTATCTGAAGATATGAAAACAAAAATCAGAGAATATGGTGAATCAGCTTTATTTGAACTTGGAATCAATAAAATGGATCCTGAATTAGTTGAACTAATCGGAAAATTACATTTCCGTACAAGTTATGGTCAAAATGCTTTAAAACATTCCCTTGAAGTTGCACACTTAACAGGAATCCTTGCTAGTGAAATAGGTGAAAATGAAGCAATTGCTAAAAGAGCTGGCTTACTTCATGATATTGGTAAAGCAATTGATCATGATGTAGAAGGAAGCCATGTTACAATTGGAACTGAAATTGCTAAAAAATATAAAGAAAATGAGATTGTTATTGATGCAATAGAATCACATCACGGAGATAAAGAAGCTAAAAGTATAATTGCCGTACTTGTAGCGGTAGCAGATACCCTATCAGCATCAAGACCAGGTGCAAGAAATGATTCACTTGAAAACTACTTAAAAAGACTAGAAGACCTAGAAAATATAGCAAATTCTATAAATGGAGTAGAAAAAACATTTGCAGTTCAAGCAGGAAGAGAACTTAGAGTTATCGTAAAACCAGAAGAAGTAGATGATACAAAAAGTTATAAAATAGCTCGCGACATAAAAGAAAGAATTGAAAATGAACTACAATATCCAGGAACAATAAAAGTAACTGTTATTCGTGAAACAAGAGCAATTGAAGAAGCAAAATAGCTTCTTTTAATTTGACAAAAAAATAAATAATAGTACAATTACTAACGGAGGAACTTATATGGATAAAAAAATATGTAATATATACCAAAATGGAACATTAGAACAATTTCTAGAATCTTTTACTCCTTATATAAAATATTATGCTAATAAAATATATAATCTAAATAGAATCTTATTTAAAGAAGAAGATTTTGATGATATTCTTCAAAAAGGTTATGAATGTGTATTATTAATATATAAAAAATATTCAATAGACAATTACAATATTTTTAATCAATTATTTGTTAAAAGATATTATTTCAATACCATGATATCTTGTGAAAAAAGAAAAAATATCGTTAAATTATATTATAAATATGTAAGTATTTACAAAAAATATCCAACTTATAATGAATTTATTAATTATTTAAAACAAAATAATATTGTTTTAAGAACACAAAATATTAAACATTATATAGAAGATGCTCACTTAAAATTCGCACTAGGTGATTCTAAAATTGAATATACAGATAAAATTTTAAATAAAATGATATATGATGAAATAGAAAAAAATTTTGTTTGTTTAAACGAGCGAGAAAAGGAAATAATAACCAGTCATATTTTAGAAAATAAATCTTTAGAAGAAATTGGCAAAAATTATGGAATTTCTAGAGAAAGAGTAAGACAAATTAACCAAAATGGAATACTAAAATTAAGAATGCAAGTAAAAAAATGAGAGAAATCTCATTTTTATCTGCAATATGGTCCTGGACAATATGGATAATAATAATTGTTGTATGAATAATTATATGGTCTTGGTCCATAATTTGGACCTGTAAAATAAGGTGCGACTAAACCACCAGTTAGACCACCTAAAATAAATGGACCTAAAAAACCACCACCAACGAAACGATTATTTCCTCTATATCCAGAATAATAATTTTGATACATATTATCTCCTTTCATTCATATATTATGAAAAAAAACTTTAATAGTGCATAACATTATATTGGTGATAAGATGAAAAAAATATTTGAATATATTGGTATAATTGCACTTTTTATATTTAGTTTTGTCTTTACAGAAAAAACAGCAACCGTTTTAAAAGAACAAGATGAAATAATGATTAAAATTAAAGAAGTAGAAAAAAAGTATTATATAAAAGAAAAAGAAGCAATAATCACTGAAAATACAATTATTCCAGGTATAAGTGGACAAATGGTAGATAGATCAGAAAGTTATTATAAAATGAAAAAAATGGGTCTTTTTAATGAAACATTACTTGTAATTAAAAAAATAAAACCTAAAAATTTATTACAAAATAATAAAAATAAATTTATAATTTCTGGTAATAAAAATAAAAATGAAGTTTCCTTAATATTTTTAGTAAAAAATAATGATTATATAAATAATATTTTAGATATTCTTGAAAAAAATGAAGTAAACTCTAATATATTTGTAACAAGTGATTTTTTTGAACAAAATAATTCTTTAATAAACAAAATAAGTTCTAAACATTTGATAGGAAATTTAAGTAATAATATGGATTATAAAAACCCAGATTTTTTATGGATGAATACAATAATAAAAAAATTTAATGATGTTTTTTGTTATACAGAAAATTTAAATAATGATATATTAGAAATATGTTCACGAAATAAAGCATATACAGTAGTACCAACAACAATAATTAAAAATAAACCATTAATGAATATTAGTAAAAAATTAAACAATGGCGATATTATTTCTATTTATGTAAATGAAGACAATATTAAAGAATTAAATATGATGATTAATGAAATTAAAAATAGAGGTAAAGAAATAGTTAAATTAGATAATTTGTTATTGGAAAAATAAAGAAATTAATTAAAATTGATAGACATTTTTAACCTTTCATACTATAATAAATGACTAGTAGGGAGGTTAATATGATCAAAGAAAACTTACCAGTAATTATACTAAAGGGAATAATATTACTTCCAAATAATGAAATAAGATTAGAATTTGATAATACACCAAGTTCTAATGTAATAGATATATCAGAAATGTTCCATGACAATGAAATATTAGTTGTAAATCAAAATAATCCATTAGAAGAAATGCCTGACAAAAACGATTTACCTAAAATAGGTATTATATCAAAAATAACCCATAAAGTTGAATTACCTAATGGAAAAATAAGAATAATAATTAAAGGAATTAAACGAGCAAATATACATGAATACTTAAATCATAGTGCTGATATTACTGAATCGATAGTATCAGAAATAGAAATAAAAAAAATTAATAATTCAGAAGAAGAAATTATTATCAAAAAATTATATCAAGAAGTTGAAAAATATATAAAATCTGTTCCATATATAAGTAATTCAGTATTATCATTAATCATGAATATAACAGAATTATCAAAAATGACTGATATAATCGCACTGCAATTACCAATAACATTAGAAAGAAAAAAAGAATATTTATTTGAAATAGATCCTATAAAAAGAGCTGAAATGTTACTTGAAGATATCTATAAAGAAGAAGAAATGTTTAAAATTGAAAAAGAAATAGATGCTAAAGTAAAAAAAGATATTGATAATAGTCAAAAAGAATATATCTTAAGAGAAAAAATAAAAGCAATTCAAGAAGAATTAGGTGATCTATCATATAAGGAAATAGAAATAGAAAACTTAAGAAAAGATATAGCATTATTAGATGCTCCAAGTAATATAAAAGAACGCTTAAGAAATGAATTAAAAAAATTAAGTGTATCTAATTCTTCATCACCAGAATTAACAACAATTAGGAATTATATTGATTGGTTATTGGATATACCTTGGAATACAGAAACAATTGATAATTTTGATTTAGATGATGCAAGAATTAAATTAGATAAAACACATTCAGGATTAGAAAGCGTTAAATTAAGGATCATTGAATATTTAGCAGTTAAACAAAGAAAAGATAATTTAAAAAGTCCTATTATATGTTTAGTAGGTCCACCAGGAGTAGGTAAAACATCTCTTGCCTATTCAATTGCAAACGCCATTAATAGGAATTTTGCTAAAATATCATTAGGTGGAATATCCGATGAAGCAGAAATATTAGGGCATAGAAAAACTTATGTTGGAGCAAGCCCAGGAAGAATTGTATCGGCACTAAAAAAATCTGGGAGTATAAACCCAGTTATATTAATTGATGAAATAGATAAAATGTCTAAAGACTATAAAGGAGATCCAGCATCAGCATTACTAAATGTTTTAGATCCTGAACAAAACAAATATTTTAGTGATAATTATATTGAAGAAGAAATAGATTTATCCAGAGTATTATTTATAACAACTGCTAACTATATAAATCAAATACCAGAAGCTTTAAAAGATCGTCTTGAAATAATTAATTTACCAGGCTATACAGAATATGAAAAAATAAATATTGCTAAAGATTATTTGCTCCCTAAAATATATGATAATCATGGAATAAAAGATGAAATTGTAATAAAAGATGAAATACTAAAAGATATCATAAGACACTATACAAAAGAATCGGGAGTTCGTGAACTTGAAAGATTGCTTGCAACAATTGTAAGAAAAATAGTATCAAAATCAGTAATAAAAAAAGAAAAATTAGAAAAAACAATAATTACAAACACAATAGATTTTTTAGGTTATCATAAATATGAATATAATGATGATACATTTATAAATGAACCAGGAATAGTTAATGGATTAGCATGTACTGAATTTGGTGGCGATACATTAAAAATTGAAGTTAACTTTTATAAAGGTAATGGCAAATTAAAAATGACAGGATCTTTAGGAAAAATAATGAAAGAATCTGCTGAAGTTGCATTAAGTTATATAAAAGCAAATCATGATAAATTTGGTATTGAATATCAACAATTAATAAAAAATGATATTCATATACATGTTCCTGACACATCTGTTCCTAAAGAAGGACCAAGTGCAGGAATAGCAATAACAACGGCAATAATAAGTGCCTTTAAAAACTTTACTGTTCCCGTTAAAGTAGCATTTACAGGAGAAATCAGTTTAAGAGGACAAGTATTACAAGTTGGTGGCATAAGAGAAAAAACGTATGGAGCAAGTAGAAATGGAATTAAAAAAATAATAATTCCTAAAAAAAATATAAATGATTTAAATGAAATTCCAACAGAAATAAAAAAAAGTATAACTTATATACCAGTTGATAATTATATGGAAATATACAATAAAATATTTAGGAGTGATTAAAATGAGTTCAGATTTTTGTTTATATCTTAAATTTATGAAAGAGTTAGTAACAGAAATAGGAGATTATAGATATTATGGTAAAGAAGAAGCACAATATGCTTTGAGTATTTTAAATAGAATAGTTAAAGAAAATAAAGGCCTTTTTGCATTATCACCCAATATACTTGTTAATTATAAAAAAATGGTTAATATATTAAGCAAAAGTACAAATAAAGAAGTATTACGAGCTAATACCTATATATTAGAATTAGAAAATACTAAATTAAATAAAGAAGAATATATTAATTATTTTAGTTCTTTACATGGATTAAATAATATTGATGTAATAAAAACGATAATTTTTGATAGTGATGTATTACCATATGTTATTTATCATGAAACATTTTATGAAAAAAAATATGATAATCCTAAATTATTAAAAGCATCTTTAAATTATTTTTTAAAAAAGGATCCTCAAAATAAAGAAATATATGATTCTTTTAGAAGATATTACTATTATTTTAATAATACAAAAAAATATAAATCAAATATGAATATAAAAGATATGTTATTTGTTAAAACAAAATTAACAACCAATAATATTGAATTATCATACGAACCAAACGAATTTTTAAATTTAGTTAATACATATATAAGAAAAAATGTAGGTCTATTATGTTTATCTGATAATATTTTAAATAATTATCAAAAGATATTAAATTATTTTGAAGAAAAAAGACCTGAATGTAGAAAAGACTTTTTTATATCATATGCAGTTATAATGTTTATTCAAAGTCTAACAGAAGAAGAAAAACAAAGTATAGGTTTATTATATTTAGAAAATGAAAGAAAATCTCATAATTTAGATTATTTAGACATTCAAACATTACCCAGAGTATTTAATTGCGATTTTTTAGTATATTATAATTATCTTCATAATTTAACATATTGTGATGAATATGTTAATGCAAGTTTTAGATATTTTATAAATATTGATAAAATTAATATATCATCATATAATAAAATGATTCAAAAATATAAAGAAGAAACAATTATTTTTGATGATTATGAACAAATTATTGATTTTCCAATATATGAAAGTGATACTAAAATAAATGATACACCTTGTGAAATAATAAAATTTCCTAAAAAGAAATCAAAAATTTTAAATATGTTTTTTAGAAAATAGTGCATAAACACTATTTTTTTTCATATATTTAAATGAAAAGGAGAAAACAAATGAAAAAATTTATACCATTTAAAAAAGAAATACCATTTAAAACGCAAATTGCAGAAATAACAAGTATTTCACTTGAACATAACATTCATCAAACAAAAGAAAATGAAATAAGCGGTAATTTTATAGTAAGTGGAGAATATAAAATTACAGATACTAGTACAACTATTAATGATTTTCGATTAGATTTACCATTTGAAATTGAAATGAGTGATATTTATGATATAAGTAATGTTACAATTGATATTGATGATTTTTATTATGAAATTAAAAATATGGAAAGTCTTGAAGTTAATATAACATTACTATTAGATAAAATAACGGAAAAACCATTAATAATTGAAGATAAAAATTTAGGTAATATAACAGAAGATAAAAATTTAGGTAATATAACAGAAGATAGAAGTTTAGATAATATTAAAGATGAATGTTATGAACCAGAAGAACCAATTGAAAAAGAAGAATTAATTCGTGATGAAATTAAAGAAGAACCAAAAGTAGAAGAACCTATAAGAGAAGAAGAAGTAAAACAAGATGAAATACCTATATTAACAACTAAAAATATATTCTCATTTACAGATGATGATGAAAGTAGTAGTTATATAGTTTATATAGTAAGAGAAAATGATACAATTGAAACTATATTAGAAAAATATAATGTTTCAATAGAAAAATTAAAAGAATATAATGATTTAACAGAAATAAAAAAAGGAGATAAAATTATAATACCAAATGTATAGAATTAGGCCATTAATAGAAAAAAGTAAATTAAAGCCTATAAAATACGCTAAAAAAAAATCAGTGTATATAATTGAAACAAATGATAATAAATATGTAATTAAGAAAAAAAATGATAATTATATATTAAATTATCTCAAAACGAGAAATTTTGATTATATGCCAAAAATATTAAATGAAGATGAAACATACCAATTAACTGAATACATTGATGAAATAAATGTACCAGATGATCAAAAAATATTTGATTTAATTGATATTGTTTCTCTTTTACATTATAAAACAACTCATTTTAAAGAAGTAGATGCTAATTATTATAAAGGTTTATATGAAGATATAACAGGAAATATTGAATATTTAAGAAACTATTATAATGATTTAATAGCGATAATTGATAACAAAGAATTTATGGCTCCTTACGAATATGTAATTGCTCGTAATATAGGTAAAATATATGAAGCTTTAGACTTTTCTCAAAGAGAAATAGAAGTATGGTATGAAGAAGTAAAAAACGAAAAAAAAAGAAGAGTAGTGGTTCTTCATAATAATTTGGATTTGTCACATTTTATAAGAAATGAAGAATCATATTTAATAAGTTGGAATAGAGCTAAAATAGACAATCCAATATTTGATTTATATAAATTATATAAAAAATGTGGAAATGATTTTGATTTTAATTCTTTACTTTCTAAATACGAAAATAAATATCCATTACTTGATCATGAAAAAAGATTTTTATTTATTTTGATGAGTATGCCTGAAGAAATAGATTTAACTGGAAGTAATTATACTATAACTTCTAATGTTAGTGAAAGAATTGATTTAATATATAAAACAGAAAGTATTATTTCACCATATTATTCTGAAGAAAGAAAAGATAAGTAATGCCATAAATACAAACAATAAAAATATATTAAATCTTGTTAAAATAAAAAATGCTATTAAAAATTGATAAAAAAGTAATACAGCAAATACACATGCAAAGATCCACCAAATCATTCTTCCTGTACACCATCTTTTCATGTTTATCACCTAATATATTATATGAAATATTTATTAAATGGTAACATTATAAAAATGACATTAAGTCATTTTTGTTTTGGTTCAGTTCCTTTTAAATAATATAGTATTCTTTTATGTAAAGATTCATTATTTGCGATATTTCCATTGATAGGATCCATAATTAATCCAACAACATTATCAGGAATATCATACCAATTATCTTTTGTATTATATTTTTCCATTACTTCAATCCATATTTGTTTTAAAGCATAACTATTATTTCCATCGGTATCCTTATTATCATCATATCCAATCCATCCACCAAGTAAATAATTAGGATTGTACCCAAATAATAAATTATCCTTATCAGTAGTACCACTTTTTATAGAATATTTTTTACTTAATTGTCCCCTAAAACTAATACAAGTAGGATATGAATAATCAATTAATTCACTAGCATACGTACCTGTTAATAATTCATTTAAAATAAATACAATACTAGGATCTAAAACAAGTTCCTTTTTTTCTTTATGCTCATATAAAATATTACCTTTATCATCTTCTATTTTTTCGATAAAATACGGATTAATTTTATAACCTAAATTAGCAAGAGTTCCATATCCTTCCATCATATCTAATAAATTAATTTCTGTACTACCTAAAGCAAGTGAAGGAACACTAGTGGCACTATTGTTAATACCAACTCGTTTTAATGTATTAAGTAAAACATCTTCTCCTAAAAAAAGGTGAGTTTTAACAGCATATATGTTATCAGAATAAGCAATAGCAGCAGCCATGGTTATATCTTTATTTCCATAAATATTAGCATAATTATGAGGAGTATAAGATTCATGTTCCCCAAAAACAAAAGTAGTTTCTTCACTTGTAAAAGTACTAGAAGAAGTAAAACCATTTTCAAGTGCTGCATAATAAAGAAAAGGTTTAATTGAAGAACCAACTTGTCTTTTAGCACTGATAGCTCGGTTATATTCACTTTTTAAATAACTTTTACCACCAATTAATCCTTTGACACTACCATTATTGGGATCAGTTAGAATAAGTGCTATTTCTGCATCGTTTTTAATATATCTTAAACTTTCTTCCATTATTTTTTGAGCATTAATATCAAGTGTTGTATAAATTTTTAAAGATCCAACATCTAAAAAAGAAGAAGGAAGATCTTTTATATTATTTAATTCATTCATAACAGCATTTTGAAAATACATTAAAGTTTTTAGTTTTTCAGTACTAGTTGCGCCATAATAATTTAATTTTTCATTTAAAGCATTTTCTTTTTCTTCTTTACTAATATATTTATTATTTACCATTGAATTTAAAACTACTTTTTGTCTGTTTAAAGCATTTTCTTCATAATTAATAGGTGAATAATAAGTAGGTGATTTAGGAATACCAGCTAGAATAGATGCTTCCGCTAAATCTAAATCTTTAGCAGATTTATTAAAATAATAATTACTTGCATTTTCAATACCAAATATTCCTCCATAATTTATAGTATTTAAATAAACTTCTAATATTTCATCCTTTGAATATTGTGTTTCAATTCGAACAGTAAGCCATGCTTCTTTTATTTTTCTTTCCCAAGTCTGATCAAAATTTAAAAATAAATTTTTAGCAAGTTGCTGTGTAATTGTTGAAGCACCTTGAATAGACTTAGTAGTCATATTATTCCAAAGTGATTTACCAATTCTTAAATAATCAAAACCTTTATGATTATAAAAATTTTTATCCTCTAAAGAAACAGTTGCCTCAATTAAATAAGGTGAAATATCTTCTAATTTAGCCCATTTATCATTAGAGGCTGAAAATTTATTGTTATTATTATCATAAAATTCATATTTATTCGCACCATTAATAATTAAAATAGGTGAAAAAGAAGCAAAAATGTAAATAGAAGTTAAAACCATTAATAAAAAAATAAACGTAAAAAACATTATATAAAATATACGTTTCATATATATCACCTATAATATTTTGTACAAAAAAAATAAAAAATATTATAAAAATAGTGATTTTTTTATTTATGTATGCTATAATTAGACGCGTCAAGTGATTATAATGAAAAACTTGCATATAATAACATAAGTATAGATAAAATAAATAATAAGTGTGGAGGATTTATGAAATTAAAAGATTTAACAAAAGAAGAGCTAAAAACTCTATCATACACAGATTTAACTAATTTGGTCTTAAGCGATTCAAAAAAGCCAATGACAACACCAGTAGTATTTAAAAAAATATGTGAACTTTTAGACTATTCTGATAGCGATTATGAAAATAAAATAGGAGATTATTACACATCACTAACACTAGATAAAAGATTTGTTTTACTTGATTCACACGAATGGGATTTAAGAGAAAGACATGCCGTTGCACTAGATGTTGATGATGAAGAAGAAATTGACTCTGAAGAAGAAAATGAAGAAGAAAACGAAGAAGAAAATATCGATGATGAAGTAGAAGATGAATTAGATGATGAAGATGAACTAGATGATATGATGGTAGTTGATGAAGAAAATGAAGAAATGTAAAAATCTTCATTTTTATTTTTTAAAAAAATTGATTTTTTAAAAATTTTATTTTTTCAAAAAAATATAAAAGTCCTTATAAAATAAGAAAAAAATAAAAAAAGAAAATTTACAAAAAAGTAAAAAAATCCAAAAATCAAAAATGTAAATATTTTGAAAATGTAAAAAAAATTTTTTTTAAAAAAGCTATATAAAATAAAGGATTACAAATAAATTTAAAAAAAAATACATTTGTTTGCTTGATTTTACATGTCACTATAGTATAATTATCTTTAGAAAGTGAAGGAGAAAAAAATGCAAGCAGTAGAAGAAAAATTGACAATTAAAGTAGTAAAAAGGGATGGAAAAAAAGTTGATTTTGATGCATCTAAAATTGCAATTGCAATAAAAAAAGGTTTTGACAGCGTAACAGATGAAAACGATGAATTAATATATGATGGAAAAGATGCCAATAAAGTATTTAATGGTGTAATGAATCGTATAAATAAAGAATATAAAAATGAAGAAAAAATTAAAATTGAAACAATTCAAGATTTAATTGAAGAAGAACTTCAAAAAAAAGGATATGAAGATGTATATAAATCATTTTCAGAATATCGAGAAAGAAGATCAAAATCAAGAGAATTATTTAGTGATGAAAAAAGAGCACATAAATTTTTTAAAACAATTGAAGGATTAGGTCTAAAATCAGCAAGTGAAGATGATACAAAAAGAGAAAATGCCAATGTAGATGGCGATACAGCAATGGGAACAATGTTACAATTTGGAAGTACTGTAACAAAAGAATTTGCTAAATCATATTTAATGAAAAAGAAATATGCCGAAGCACATGATAATGGTGATATTCATATTCATGATATGGACTTTATTCCTATGGGAACAACTACTTGTTGTCAAATAGATTTAAATAAATTATTTGAAAATGGCTTTTCAACAGGACATGGATTTTTAAGAGAACCCAATGATATTATGTCCTATAGTGCTTTAGCAGCAATAGCTATTCAATCAAATCAAAATGATCAACACGGAGGACAATCAATACCAGCATTTGATTATTATATGGCACCAGGTGTTATAAAAACATTTAAAAAACAATTTAAACAAGAATTAGTTGATTTCTTTGATTATACAGATGCTATAAAATTAATTAATTTTGATAAATTTGCTAAAGAAATAGATAAAATGACATCTATTGAAGGATCAATAGATAATTTATATAGTTTCTGTAAAGAATCAGAACAACTATTAAGAGCAGTTAAATTTGCATACAATAAAGCAATAGCAAAAACAAACAGAATAACTTATCAAGCAATGGAAGCATTTATTCATAATTTAAATACAATGCATTCAAGAGCAGGGGCTCAAGTACCATTTTCATCAGTTAATTTTGGTACTGATACAACACCAGAAGGAAGAATGGTAATTAAAAATTTCTTACTAGCAACAGATGCTGGATTAGGAAATGGCGAAACTCCTATTTTCCCAATATCAATATTTAAAGTAAAAGAAGGAATCAACTATAATCCAGAAGATCCGAACTATGATTTATTTAAACTTGCATGTCGAGTATCTGCTAAAAGGTTATTCCCTAATTTCTCATTTATAGATTCACCATTTAATTTACAATACTATAAAAAAGGTGATTATAATACAGAAGTATGTTATATGGGATGTAGAACAAGAGTTATGGGAAATGTGATTGATCCTGATAAACAAATTACACCAGGTCGTGGAAATTTATCATTTACATCTATTAATTTACCTAGATTAGGTATTAAACATGGAATATTAAAAAATGAAAAACCAGATTTAGATGGCTTCTATGAAGAATTATATGAAAAAATGGAATTAGTAAAAGATCAATTACTTGAAAGATTCGAAATTCAATGTAGTAAAAGAGTATATAATTTTCCATTCTTATTAGGTCAAGGAATATGGATTGATTCTGAAAGACTAAAACCAACTGATAAATTAAGAAGAGTATTAAAACATGGTACCTTATCAATAGGATTTATTGGATTAGCAGAATGCTTAAAAGCATTAGTTGGAAAACACCATGGTGAAGATGAAGAAGCCTATAAACTAGGATTAGAAATTATTACAAACATGCGAAAAAAATGTGATGAATATTCAGAAAAATATCATTTGAATTTTACCTTATTAGCGACACCAGCTGAAGGATTATCAGGTAGATTTGTTAATATAGACAAAGCAATATATGGAAAAATTAAAGGCGTAACAGATAGAGAATACTATACAAATTCATTCCATATACCAGTATATTATAATATTTCTGTTACCAATAAAATAAAAAAAGAAGCACCATTTCATGCTTTAACAAATGCAGGACATATTACATATATTGAACTAGATGGCGATGCAGCAAGTAACGTTGAAGCCTTTGAAAAAGTAGTACGCATAATGAAAGAAGCAGGAATAGGTTATGGAGCAATTAACCATCCAGTAGATAGAGATCCAGTATGTGGATATGTTGGCGTAATAGGTGATGTATGTCCTAGATGTGGACGTCACGATTGTGAAGCAGTAAGTGTTGAAAAATTGAGAAGTTGCTCAAAATGTTAGTAGGAGGATTTATGAAAGAAGAAGTAAAAAGAGAAGAAAAAAAAGTTGGCGAAGGTGTAGGATTTGAAAGAATCAGAAGAATAACGGGTTATTTAGTTGGAACAGTAGATAGATTCAATAACGCTAAAAGAGCAGAAGTAAGAGACCGTGTAAAACATGGTAAAGACTATTAGACTAGCAGCACCATTACAAACAGATAGCATTGTTGATGGTGAAGGAATTAGAACTGTAATTTGGACACAAGGATGTTCTCATAATTGTTTAGGATGTCATAATCCCGAAACACATGATTTTAATGGAGGTTATTTAGCTGATATTGAAGAAATAAAAAAAGAAATGGATGAACTTGTTAATCAACAAGGAATAACATTTTCAGGAGGCGATCCTTTATATCAAGTAGATGCTGTTTTACAATTAGCGAAACATGCCCAAGAAATAGGACTTAATGTATGGCTATATACAGGATTTACTTATGAAGAATTAGTAAAAATGATAAATAGAAGTTCTAAATTAAAAGAATTATTGTTAAATGTTGATGCTTTAGTAGACGGTAAATTTTTACTTGAAGAAAAAAGTTTTGATGTAAAATTTCGTGGTTCTAAAAATCAAAGAATTATCAATATAAGAGAAAGCATTAAAAAAAATAAATTGGTTTTAATTGAAAAATATATTTATAAAGAACCTAAATATGTTAGCTATAGAGAAAGTAATCATTTATATATATGATTACTTTTTTGCAATATTAAAAAAATAATCAAAAAATTATTGTTAAATACAATTTGTAATGCTATAATTATATAGTTAAAGGAGGATATATGGAAAAGAAAAAGTATGTTTACCTTTTTAGTGAAGGTGATGCTACAATGAGAAACCTTCTTGGCGGTAAAGGTGCTAATCTAGCAGAAATGACAAGATTAGGAATGCCAGTACCTCAAGGGTTTACAATCACAACTGAAGCATGTACTCAATATTATGAAGATGGAAAACAAATAAATAAAGAAATTCAAGATGAAATATTTGAATACATTGCTAAAATGGAAGAAATCACAGGAAAAAAATTTGGTGATAAAGAAAATCCATTACTAGTTTCAGTAAGATCTGGTGCAAGAGCTTCTATGCCAGGTATGATGGATACAATACTTAATTTAGGTTTAAATGAAGAAGTTGTTGAAACATTAGCTAAAAAAAGTGGAAATCCAAGATGGGCATGGGATTGCTATCGAAGATTTATTCAAATGTATTCAGACGTTGTTATGGAAGTTGGCAAAAAATATTTTGAACAACTAATTGACAAAATGAAAGAAGTAAAAGGCGTTAAATTAGACGTTGAATTAGATGCAAATGATTTAAAAGAACTAGCTAATGAATTTAAAGCAGAATATAAATCAAAAATTGGTGAAGAATTCCCAACTAATCCAACAGAACAATTAATGGGTGCTGTTAAAGCAGTATTTAGATCATGGGATAATCCACGCGCAAATGTATACCGTCGTGATAATGACATCCCTTATTCATGGGGAACAGCTGTCAATGTTCAAATGATGGCTTTTGGTAACATGGGTGAAACAAGTGGAACGGGTGTTGCATTTACTCGTGATCCTGCAACTGGTGAAAAACATTTAATGGGTGAATTCTTGATGAATGCTCAAGGTGAAGATGTTGTTGCTGGTGTTAGAACTCCTCAACCAATTGCACATTTAAAAGAAGTTATGCCAGAAGTATATGATGAATTTGTTAAAATTTGTAATACTTTAGAAAATCATTATCATGATATGCAAGATATGGAATTTACTATCGAAGATAAAAAATTATATATGTTGCAAACAAGAAATGGTAAAAGAACTGCTAAAGCAGCTTTAAAAATTGCTTGCGATTTAGTAGATGAAGGAATGATTACAGATAAACAAGCTGTAATGATGATTGATCCACGTAATTTAGATACATTATTACATCCTCAATTTGATGCAAATGTATTAAAAAAAGCAGAACCACTTGCTAAAGCTTTAGCTGCATCTCCAGGTGCTGCATGTGGTAAAGTAGTATTTACTGCCGAAGATGCTAAGGAATGGGCTTCAAGAGGAGAAAAGGTTGTTTTAGTTAGACTTGAAACTTCACCAGAAGATATTGAAGGTATGAAAGCAGCACAAGGTATTTTAACTGTTCGTGGTGGTATGACAAGTCATGCTGCAGTAGTTGCTCGTGGTATGGGTACTTGTTGTGTATCTGGCTGTTCAGAAATTGTTATGGATGAAGATAACAAAAAGTTTGTACTTGCTGGTAAAACATTTGTTGAGGGTTCAGAAATCTCTATTGATGGTTCAACAGGATGTATTTATGAAGGAATTATTCCTACTGTAGATGCTACTATTACTGGTGAATTTGGTCGTATTATGGAATGGGCTGATAAATACCGTGTATTAAAGGTTCGTACTAATGCAGATACTCCTAAAGATGCAATTAAGGCTCGTGAATTAGGTGCTGAAGGTATTGGTCTATGCCGTACTGAACACATGTTCTTTGCAGAAGACAGAATTGCGGCAATCCGTGAAATGATTTGTTCTGATACTGTTGAAGAAAGAGAAGCTGCCCTTGCAAAAATTGAACCTATGCAACAAGGCGATTTTGAAAAATTATATGAAGCAATGGAAGGTTATGGCGTAACAATTCGTTATCTAGATCCACCGCTTCATGAATTTGTTCCGACTGAAGAAAAGGATATTGAATTACTTGCTAAAACTCAAGGTAAGAGTGTTGAGAAAATTAAAGCAATTATTGCATCTTTACATGAATTTAATCCTATGATGGGACATCGTGGATGTAGACTTGCTGTTACTTTCCCAGAAATTGCTAGAATGCAAACTAGAGCTGTTATTAAAGCTGCTATTAATGTTTCTAAGCGTAAGGGAATTAATATTGTTCCTGAAATTATGATACCTTTAGTTGGTGAAGTTAAGGAATTAAAATATGTTAAGGGTGTCGTTTGCGAAACTGCTGATGAAGTAATCAAGGAAGCTAATTTCCCACTTGAATATCATGTTGGTACAATGATCGAAATACCAAGAGCTGCTTTAACAGCTGATGAAATAGCTAAAGAAGCTGAATTCTTCTCATTTGGTACAAATGATTTAACTCAAATGACATTTGGTTTTTCTAGAGATGATGCTGGTAAATTCTTAACATCATATTATGATAAGAAGATTTATGAAAATGATCCGTTTGCTAAACTTGACCAAGTTGGTGTTGGTAAGTTAGTTAAAATGGCTGCTGATTTAGGTAGACAAACTAGACCTGATATTAAGTTAGGTATTTGTGGTGAACATGGTGGCGATCCTTCTAGTGTTGAATTCTGTCATAACGTTGGTTTAACATACGTTTCATGTAGTCCATTTAGAGTTCCTATTGCTAGATTAGCTGCTGCTCAAGCCGCTATCAAATCTGGGGATAGAAAATAATTTTATAATATTAAAAGATTGAAATTAATACTAATACCTGTATATTTCAATCTTTTTTTAGGTTGAAAAACAATATTTTAGGGTAAGAAATAGAAGGTAATAAAAATGCGATTATTGTATCATTACAAAAAATGTTTAGAAAAAATATGATAAAATTATTCATGAAATGCCAGAACAGAATTATGAAAAAATTAAGGAGATTATATTAAAATCATTAACTTTAAATATTAAATATATAAAAGAGAAAATAAAAAAATTCATTAAATAATCAATATCATTAACTTAATAATATAGATTTTAAATCTATATTATTAGTTTATAACGATATTATTAAATAATGAATTTATTTATTCAGGTATTTTAAACAATCTTTAAACATCATGTAGTGACCTTTATTGAATACACCTTTTTCCATTAATTCATTTATTTCTTCAATACTAGCCCATTTTACATCATCGACTTCTTCTTTTTGAATAAATATTTTGTTTATATTAATGTTTTGTTTTAAGTAGTATAAATCGCAGAAAGTATCTTTTCCACTAGCTTGTTTAAATAAAATTGGATTTTTAATATCTATCCCTAATTCTTCCTTAACTTCTGTAATTATACCTTGTAAGCTAGTTTCACCACTTTTAGGGTGTCCACCTGTTGTAGCCCATTTTCCACCTTTGACAATAGTTCTTTTCTGAATTAAGAATTTATGATTATCATTTTCAATAAAAATAACAACCATCATAATATAATTGTTTTCAGGAATTTGTTCACCCTTCAATATTTTTTCGCCTGTTAAAATTCTATCAGAATTGTATAAATCTCTATATTCCATGTATTTCTGCCTCTTATAGAATTGTATCATTATAATCAAATTAAGTAAATAAGATTTTATCCTGATAATATATATAAACCACTTGATTTAAAATTAGTTAAAGAAAATACTAAATATATGGACTATTTTGCAATAACATGTGGCTTTAAAAATAAAAAAGAATTATTAAAATATACTAAAGCTGTAATTGATTTAGCAAATAAAGAAAACGAGTAATAACTCGTTTTTTGTTGTGCACTTTTTGTTTGAAAAATAGAAAAATATCATATAATAAAATTAGGAGGAGATTAGATGTTTGGAAATTTTACAGAAGAAGCAAAAAAAATAATGGTTGGTGCCAAAATAGAAATGAAAGAATTAAAACATCCTTATGTTGGAAGTGAACATTTAATGCTTTCAATCCTCAAAAATGATAAAAAAATATCCGAAAAATTAAAATCATATAATTTAGATTATGATATATTTAAAAAAAATATAATTGAAAGTATAGGAATTGGTAAAAAAGAAAGTGAATGGTTTTTGTATACACCTTTAATTAAAAGAGTAATTGAAGAAGCAATAACAGCAAGTAAAGAAAATAATCATAACGAAGTAACACCAAAACATTTATTATATGCCCTACTTGAAGAAGGAGAAGGTGTTGCAATTCGTATCATGATTAGTATGGGAATTGATCTAGAAGAATTAATGAGTGAATTTGAAATAAAATTAATTCAAAAAAGAAAAACAAAAAAACTATTATTAGATGAATTTGGTGTTGATTTAAATAAAAAAGCAATAAACAATGAAATAGATCCAGTATATGGAAGAGAAAAAGAAATAAAAAGAATAATTGAAATATTATCAAGAAGAACTAAAAATAACCCTTTATTAATAGGTGATGCTGGAGTAGGTAAAACAGCAATAGTAGAAGAATTATCTAGAAAAATTGTAAATGGTGATGTTCCTAATAGTTTAAAACTAAAAAGAATAATAAGTGTCGATATGGCATCATTAGTAGCAGGAACAAAATATAGAGGTGAATTTGAAGAAAGAATAAGAAAAATAATAAATGAAGTTGAAAATAACGAGGATGTAATTTTATTTATTGATGAAATTCATACAATAGTTGGTGCAGGAGGAGCTGAAGGAGCAATCGATGCATCAAATATTTTTAAACCAGCTTTAGCACGCGGAAAAATAAGAATGATCGGAGCGACAACTAAAGACGAATATAAAAATTCTATAGAAAAAGACAAAGCACTTGAAAGAAGATTCCAAATAGTACTAGTAGATGAACCATCTAAAGAAGATGTATTAAACATTATATATAATTTAAAAGATATATATGCCTCTTATCATCATGTTATTATTGAAGATGATATAATTAAAAAAATGGTTGATTTATCTAATAAATATATTTATAACCGTAGGGAACCAGACAAAACAATTGATTTATTAGATGAAGCATGTTCTCTTGCAAGTATGAAAGAAAGTGAAGAATTAAAAGAATATAACAATTTAAATAAAAAATTAAAAGAAATAATGGAAATCAAAAAAGAATATTTAATTAAAAATGATTTTATAAAAGCAAGTGAATATAAAAATAAAGAAAATGAAATAATGAATAAAATAAATGAATTAGAATTAACACTAAATAATACTAATAAAGTAACATTAGATGATATATTAAGTGTTATTAAATTAAAAACTAAATTAGATGACTATATTTTTGATAATGCTTTATTTGATTGTAATAAATTAAAAAATAAATTAAAATTAAAAATTAAAGGTCAAGATAAAATAATAGATAATTTAGTAGATACTTATAATTTAAAGTGTATAAATAAAATAGATGAATGTTTATCATATTTATTTGTAGGACCATCAGGTGTAGGCAAAACATATTTAGCAAAATCATTTGGTGAAGAAATATTTAAAAAGAATGTTTTTAAAATTGATATGAGTGAATTTAGTGAATCTTATTCAGTAAGTAAATTAATAGGATCACCATCAGGATATGTAGGATATGATGATAATAATAGCTTTTTTGAATGTGTAAGAGAAAATCCTAATTCAATTATAATATTAGATGAAATCGATAAAGCACATGAAAGCGTAAGAAATTTATTATATCAAGTACTTGATGAAGGACATATCAAAGATAGTAAAGGAAGAGATATTAATTTTAATCATTCTATAATAATAATGACAAGTAATGTTGGATTTGAAACTAACACCATAGGATTTAATAATAAAACAAATGATAGTTTAAATGATATATTTTCTAAATCCTTCTTAAATAGAATTGATAGTGTAATAACATTTAATCATCTAAATGAAAAAATAATAAAAGAAATAATCATTGATAATATTAAATTATTAGAACAAAAATATAACGTTACTATAGATTATAGTGATGTAATTGATGAATTAATAAATAAAACAAATTATTTAGAATTTGGAGCAAGACATATAAAAGATGTAATTAGAAAGAATGTTTTAAATATATTAATAAACAATAATAAGAAAAAAATTAAATTAAAAGATACATTAAAAGTATGAAAAATTACCAAATATTCATCAAAAAAAACATATTTTTTGTATAAAATAGCCCTAAAATTTGACAAAATAGTTTACATTAAAAAAAAACTATGCTATAATTTGTTTTAGATAAGGGTGGCGTTAAAATGAACGAAAACATGATTAAAGTTTTAAATAGAGAAGGAAAAGTAAACGAAGGAAAAGTTTTACTATTTTGTAAAGACAAGGAAACAGAAAAAATGTATTTATGTTATACATTTGAAGAAAAAAATGATGATAACATAATTGTACTTGCTTCAGCATTAAAATCCAACAGTGATAGTTATTATATGGATGTATTAGAAGATACTGAATGGCGCAAATTAATTGATTATATGAAATTAACATTTAATAAAGATGAAGAATTAACTAATAAAGTCTATGTATTAGGAATCAATGATGAATTATCTAAAGATACAATTGTAGTTGATAGAGGACATAAAACAGCAGCAATGCGTGAAGAAATTGTACTTGGTTTAAGAGAAAGTTATATAGAAGCAATTCCTAAAAAAAGTGAAATTAATGATTTGACAGATAATTTTGGTTTTAATCAACTTCGTAGTTTTAAAGATGATTATAAATTACCAGAAGAATATAAATTACCAAAAAATGATTATAAATTACCTGAACAATCGTATGAATTACCAAAAAAGGAAGAATATACTTCACCAAAAGAAAATAAGTACGATGATTATAAACTACCAGAAATTAAATCAACAGCTGAAACTTATGAATTACCTAAATATGCAACAGGATACAATTTTGAAAGTAGAGAAGAAGTTAAACCTGATAAATCATATAGAGAAAGTTTTGAAGAAAAATATCCTCAAGTAGAAGCTAGAAAAGTAAGAGAAGAAGAATATAGAAGATACGAGGAAACACCAAAAAGTAAATATGATACAAAAGATAATGGTAGTGTTGCTTATGAACAAATTCTTGAAACATTAGAGGCAAACAATGAATTATTAAAAGCTATTAAAGAAGCATTAGCGCGAGAAAAAAATAAATAATGGTTCTTTGTCAAATAGTGTTGGTCGACAATAAATTTGATGAATGAATTGTCAATATATGAGTGATGAAAAATC
>CAKPQS010000007.1 GCA_934179675.1 uncultured Bacilli bacterium | reverse complement strand
AACATTGTTTGCGATTTGTTTGCAAGAGAGAAATATTTATAATAACAAAAATACTATAAATATTATAAATATAATAGATTACCAAGACGCTAAAGCCTTGAAATATCAATAATATTATAAATATTATAAGTATTATAAATATGGGAGTTCCTACAACATGTGGAAGTGGCAAAAAGTACAAAAACTGTTGTGGTAAATAACCTCGCAAACCTTTATAAAATAAGGAATTGTTAAAAATAGAAAAAATGATAAATTTGTCCACAGATGACAATTTGTCCACATAGCATAAATAATGTGGACAGAATCGAGGAAACCCCATAAAAATCAATAAAAAATCTACGTGGACAATTATTGTGGACATAGTTATATAAAATGTCAGCATTCGAAATGCTGGCATTTTTCCGTTTCATTAAGTTTTATAATGAAGGAGAGATAACTATGGTAAGCGTAAGAAAACGTGGAAAGGTATATGAATACCGATTTGAAATTGCAACAGTTGAGGGAACAAGAAAATAGATAACAAAGTCAGGGTATCCAACAAAAGCAGAGGCTTTTAAAGAAGGAGCAAAAGCCTATAACGATTTTTACTACAATGGTCAAAAGACGCAGTTAAGAGAAAATATGTCGTATGCAGATTTTTTAGATTATTGGATAGATAATTATGTAAGTTTCAATTTGCATTACTCTACTACAATATCTTATATAAACATTATTAAAAATCACGTAAAACCAAGAGTAGGATTTTATAAATTATGGCAATTAGATACACGCTTTTTACAGGAGTTTATCAATAAAATATATGTTGAGTATGGCTTTTCAAAAAACTATATGGCGAGTATTTTAAAAGTGGTTAAAGGTTCATTAAAATATGCGTGTTACACATTAAATTATATTACAAAATTGTAATATTGAGAAATATTAGAATGACGACTTATATGATAAAAAATGATAATATTATTGCAATAAATTACTTTTTAGTAAAGAAGGGATTAGCATTATATGAAATTAGTTAAAAAGATTGCAATAACAATTTTATTAATATTTATTTGTATAGGAAGTTATTTTATTTGTAGTGGTTATCAAATGTATAAGAATGCCATAAATAAAATGCCATTAAAGGATAAAATTACAACAATTAGGCAAAAAGAAGATTATACAAAAATTGATGATATGCCTCAAATATATTTAAAAGCAGTTGTATCAGTTGAAGATCATAGATTTTACAAACATTTTGGGATAGATGTCATTTCTATTGGAAGAGCATTTGTAAATGATATAAAAAAAATGAAATTTTTAGAGGGAGGAAGCACAATTACCCAACAACTAGCCAAGAATATCTATTTTACACAAGATAAGAAAATAGTAAGGAAAGTTGCAGAAATTTTTATGGCATTTAGCATAGAAAGTAACTATAATAAGAATGAAATATTAGAATTATATTTGAATACTTCATATTTTGGCAATGGATTTTATTCTGTTAAGTCAGCAAGTTTAGGTTATTTTAATAAATTACCAAAAGATATGAACGATAGTGAATCAATTATGCTAGCAGGAATCCCAAATGCTCCGTCTTTATATAATCCAATTCAAAATAAAAATTTAGCAATTGAAAGACAGAGGCAAGTTATAAATAAAATGATTAAATATGGTAACCTAGATAAAGTTGAAGCAGAAAAAATTATAAAATAATTATATTTAATTTTTTGAATTATTATAATTTATAAAATTAAAGTGATATAATATGAATGATTAAAAAAGCAAATTATGAAAGGAGACAAACTATGAAAAAAATATTAATTATAGAAGATGAAAAAATCATCAGAAATGAGTTAAAATCTTTGTTAGAAAATTCAGGGTATGAAGTATTAATTACAGAAAAGTTTGATAATGTTAAAGAAAATATAAAAAATATGAAATTTGATTTAATTTTAATGGATATTAATTTACCTAATAAAAATGGTGAAATTTTATTAAAAGAAATTAGAAAAGAATCTAATGTTCCTATTATTATGGTTACGAGCAGAGTAGGAGAAGTAGATGAAGTTTTATCTATATCTTATGGTGCAGACGATTATATTACTAAGCCATATAATCCAACAATCTTATTATTGAGAATACAAAATATATTTAAACGAATGGATAATAATATGGACGACTTATTTTATGATAATATTAGTGTTAATCCACAAAAAGGAATATTGAAACAAGGTGAAAAGGTATTAGAACTAACTAAAAATGAAATGATTATCTTTACATATCTTTTAAGTAATCGTGGTAGAATAGTAACTCGTGATGATTTAATGACTGATTTATGGAATAATAATGAATTTATAAATGACAACGCTCTAACAGTAAATATTAGTAGATTGAGAAATAAATTACAAAATTTTGGACTTGAAAATAGAATTGAAACAAGAAAAGGACAAGGGTATAAATTATTATGAGTTTTAAAAAATATTTATTAGATAAAACAGTACAGATAACTGTGTCAATTGTTGGATTCATAATTGCTATTCTTATGTTAAACGCATTTAAAGTGGAAAATGATTTGAAAATAGCATTGACAATATTATTTTTTTTAGTTGCAACATTTAATATTATTTTTGATTATTTCAGAAAATACAAATTTTACAAAAAAATATTAAATACGCTTGATAAGTTAGATAAAAAATATTTAATTTTAGAAATGTTAAAGAAGCCAAACTTTTATGATGGCGAAATTTTTTATCAAATTCTTTATGATATAAACAAGTCAATGATTGAAAATGTAAAAGAATATAATTTAAGTATTACCGATTTCAAGGAATATGTAGAAATGTGGATTCATGAAGTAAAGATTCCAGTAGCAAGTTTAACTTTATTAATTCATAACAACAAAAATATGTTTGATAAGAGATATATAGAACAAATTAGAAAGTTAGATAACTATATAGATCAAATTTTATATTTCGTTCGAAGCGAAAATGCCGAGAAAGATTATCTTATCAAAGAAATTGAATTGCAGAAGATTATCAAAGATGTTGCTTTAAAAAATAAAGATGACTTATTAGAAAACAAAGTTAATCTTGAAGTTGATATTCATAATGAAAAAGTTTTAACGGATTCAAAATGGTTAGAGTTCGTATTAAATCAGATTATAAACAATAGTATTAAATATAAAAAAAATAATAACGATTCAATAATAAAAATCAGTGTAAAAGATGAAAAAGATAAAGTATATCTAACTATTTGGGATAATGGAATAGGAATACCTAAAAACGATATAAAAAGAGTATTTGATAAATCTTTCACTGGTGAAAACGGTAGAATAATGGCAAAATCAACAGGTATGGGACTTTATATTGTCAAGAAATTATGCGATAAATTAGGACATAAGATAATTATTGAATCTGAAATACATAAATATACAAAAATTACAATTATCTTTTATAAAAATGATTTTTATAAAGTTGATTAAAGTTTATGCAGATTTGGATACTAAAAATAAATATTACAAAATTGTAATATTCTGTAATATTAGAATAACGACTAATCCTATCTTTTATATTACAATGTAATCAGAAAGGAGAAAGATTATGGAAAATATCTTAAAAATTGATAAAATTGAAAAATATTATGGCAATAAATCTAGTCTTACAAAAGCAATTGATAACCTATCATTTGATGTTGAAAAGGGAGAATTTGTTGCAATAATGGGAGCAAGTGGCTCTGGAAAGACTACTCTTTTAAATTGTATATCTACAATTGATAAAGTTACATCTGGACATATTTATGTAGCAGGTAATGATATCACAAAATTAAGAGGAAATAGTCTAAATAAGTTTAGAAGGGAAGAGTTAGGCTTTATATTTCAAGATTTTAATTTGCTTGATACTTTAACTGCTTATGAAAATATTGCTTTGGCACTTTCTATTCAAAATGTGAATTCAAGAGAAATTGATACAAGAATTAAAAAAGTTGCAAAAGAACTGGATATTGTTAATGTACTTAATAAATATCCATATCAAATGAGTGGAGGTCAAAAGCAAAGAGTCGCTAGTGCAAGAGCAATAATTACTAATCCAAAGTTAATTCTTGCAGATGAACCAACAGGTGCATTGGATTCAAAGTCAGCTAAAATGCTTTTAGAAAAATTTGATTATTTGAATAAAGAATTACAAGCAACAATTCTTATGGTGACACATGATGCGTTTACTGCAAGTTATTCTTCAAGAGTCATATTTATCAAAGATGGCAAAATTTTTAATGAAATAATTAAAGGAACAAATTCTAGAAAAGAATTTTTTGATAAAATAATAGATGTTGTAACATTACTTGGTGGTGACTTAAACGATGCTCTTTAAGTTATCATTAAAAAATATTAGTAAGAGTATAAAGGATTATGCCATCTATTTCTTTACTCTGATACTAGGTGTTGCAATTTTTTATGTGTTCAATGCAATAGATGATCAGTCAGTTATGATGAAGGTATCATCAACAACAGCAGAAATAATAAAACTTATGACCAATGTTCTTTCTGGTGTTAGCGTGTTTGTATCTATAATATTAGCGTTTTTAATTGTTTATGCAAGTAGATTCTTAATAAAAAGAAGAAATAAAGAATTTGGAGTTTATTTAACGCTTGGAATGAGCAAAAAGAAAATATCCTTAATATTATTTATTGAAACATTAATAATAGGTATAGTTTCATTGGTAGTTGGTTTAGGAATAGGTTTTTTATTATCACAATTGATGAGTATTTTGGTTGCTAATATGTTTGAAGCAGATTTAACTAGATTTCAATTCGTATTTTCAACAAATGCTTGTATTAAAACTTTGATTTATTTTAGTATTATGTATTTTGTAGTTATGATATTTAATACTATAAATATTAGTAAATGTAAATTGATAGATTTAATGCATTCTAACAAAAAATCTGAAAAAATAAAATTAAAAAATCCATTGTTTTGTACAATAGTATTTATTATTTCTTGTATAGCATTAGGATTTGCTTATTATCAGGTTACTGGTGGTATTTATAAAATGGCTAATGCAAATAGTATTTTTGTTCCTATAGGAATAGGTGCTGTTTCAACTTTCTTTGTGTTTTGGTCTTTATCGGGATTGCTTTTAAAAATATTTATAAGTATGAAGAACACTTATTATAAAGGGTTAAATAGTTTCACCCTTAGACAGTTTTCAAGTAAAATAAATACTATGACTTTTTCGATGACAATAATATGTTTGATGTTATTTATAACGATTTGCGTGCTATCGAGTGCAATGTCTATGAAAATATCTATGACAAATAATTTGAAAAAATTGGTTCCAGCAGATGTTCAAATTGGTAAGTTTATAAATGTAACTGATTATGAGTATTATTCTGAAAAACAAATAGAAGATTCAAAAATTTCAATATATGATACACTTGAAAAATTAGGCTATGATGTAGATAACAAACTTAAAGATATAGTAAAACTTGATGTTTATAACTTTGATAATATTGACTTAAAAACCAGTATTGGATCTTACTATGATATTGCAAAGGATAAATATCCTTTAATGCCATATAATAAGAAGGAAAGTATTGTAAAGATAAGTGATTACAACAAAATTGCAAAATTGTTTGGACTAAAAGAATATACATTAAATGATGATGAATATTTTATTGTTGCTAATTATTCAGAATATGTAGAATTCAGGAATGAGGGACTTAAGGCACATACAATACTTAATATAAATGAAAAGGAATTAAAACCAAAATATGATAGTTGTGTAGAAGGTTTTATTGCAATGAATTCAACATATTCAAATATGGGAGTTTTTGTTGTTCCTGATAATGCAGTAAATGATTCAATGAAAAAATATGAATATTTAACTGCTAATTATAATGTTACAGATATAAATGAGAAAAATCTTTCGGAAAAAGAGTTAAGTGAAATTTGCAAAGAAAATTCTAATAATACTGTTATTGATTTTGATTCTAAAATGACAATTAAAGAAAATAGTATTGGACTAGGTGCAATGGTTACCTTTATAGGATTATACTTAGGTATTATATTCTTAATTTCTTGTGCTGCAATTCTAGCACTTAAAGAATTATCGGAATCAAGTGATAATGTAGAAAAGTTTAATATGCTAAGAAAAATAGGCGTAGATGAAAAAATGATTAATAAAGCATTGTTTAGACAAATTGGTATATTTTTTATGTTTCCGTTATTAGTTGCAATTATACATTCTGTATTTGGAATTAAATTTTGTAATTTTTTGCTAAGTGCCTTTGGAGCCGCTAATTTACTATCATCAATAATTGGTGTTGCAATATTTATTGTTGCAATTTATGGAGGATACTTCTTAGTAACTTATATTTGCAGTAAAAATATAATTAAGGAAAAATAATATATCTGATAAAACGATAAAAGAGGCTATTACAAGCCTCTTATTTTAATACTCCAATTTCTCCATATCAAATAATGGAGAGTCATAAAAATCTTTAAGTTCTATTTTTAAAGTTTTACATATTTTAAAGATAATTGTAGAACTTGGATTATCTACATTGTTTGCCAATAATGCCCTTAATGTTGATGGTGCAATAGCAGGTAATTCAGCAAGTTTATTTGGAGTGTAATTATATTTGTTACATAATTCAAGTATTCTTAAAGTAATTGCTTCTTTAAATAACATTTTAAAATTGAATCTCAGTAGTTTGACTAATCTTAATATATAGTATATAATTATGAACAGAAAAAAACACAAATGTATGATTTTCCAATTCGCACATTTTATTGAACTTTGAAATATGGTATAATGTTAGCAGTGAACGGATGTGGACGGTGTCCACAATTTGTCCACAGTAGAGAAATATTTATAATATAAATAGTACAGATAATACAAATAATATAGATGTTACCTAGTCTGGAAAAGCCTGAAATACAGGTAATATTATAAATACAAATAATACAGATAATATGGGAGTACAAAGTTCTTGTGGATCGGGAAAAAAATATAAAAACTGTTGTGGTAAATAAAATCAATAAACCCGCAAGATAAAAATTGCGGGTTTTTCTATAATCATAAACTTTAGGTGATTATTAAGTTTATCATTTACTATAAATAAGTAACCAATAATATTAAAATTATTATAAATCATTATAAAATAAAAATAAACTTATTTTAAAATATAACTAAATATAAAAATATTTAAAATAATTTTTGGAATTTTATTGAATAATTTTAATGTAAAAACTTTAGTTTTAATTTTATAATATTAATAGGAGAATATATTTATTAATATAAATAATTTATAGATAGATACCTAGATTATTTGGTATTAATCCTGATATTACACTTGAACAAGTTTATTTATAAAAAATTAAAGTAATATTAGATATAATAAAAAAATCAGATGGTATTGATTGTAATCTAGAAAGAATTAGATCATATTATATGTTAGATGGAAGGATTACTGATATTCATTATATTTCAACTTCATATGGAAGATTGTATCTCATACAAAAAAATCTTTAAAAAGCATGAATATACTTCATCCGAAATCCAAAATTTAGAAAATTTTAAAATTTCGCATTAGTATTGATAGATTATATAATAAGTAAAATCAATTAAAATTTTTAAGTATTAAAAATTAAATTTATAAATAATAAAAGGAAGTATCATTTAAATACTTCCTTTTAAATATCTTTACTTATAAGTAAATTATTTTAAATTATAAAATTATTTTTGTTTTGCATCAATAACAATAGTTTTAACACAATTTTTCCCTTTTCGTTCATATCCACTATCACATACATAGCTTTTTTCTACATCTATTGATTTACCACAAACCATATTGCTAGTTGCTGAAGGATGAAACTGTGAATAACCACTTGGACAAGCATAAGTAATATAATCGCTACCAAATTTGTTTTCATAACATTTACCATTATAAAAACCAACATTACTATTATAATGATATCTAGAGCGACAAGTATTATAATCCGGTGCATCACTTAAAGAATTATAGAAACAAAGAGGTGCACCTTGAGCAACAATACCATCATAATTATTATACTTTTTGCAAGTTTTAACTAAGTCAGTTTTTGCATTAATATTAATGCACTTATTATCTACTTTTAAATTATAAGGTGATTTACAAGAAGTAACAATAGAAGCAGTCTCAGTTAAAGTCTTAGTACACTTTGTACCCTCTAATGTGTAACCATCATCGCAATAGTAAACAATCTCTGTAGGCTTTTCAGTATTTGGCTTTTCAGTGTTTGGTTTTTCAGGTTCTACCTTATTAGAATTAGGCTTAGTATTATTTTGAGTTGTTATTTTCTTCCATTTAGCATACAAAGTGATATCACCATCAAGTAATGCATCCTCATAAATAGGTGTTTCATTTTTATCTTCCCAAACAATAAATTTGTATCCACTTCTAACTGGATTCTTTGGAAGTTTTAATTTTTCGCCTTTATTAAGAATGATATCATCAATCTTATTACCACCCTTGGAATCAAATTTAACAGTAAAAGTTTCTACATTAGATTCATAAACTGCTTTAAGCTTTATATCTTTAGATATTTTTGTATTAAAATCAAAAGGTTTATCAGATAGAACATCTTTTCCATCCTTAACATCAACAATTTCATACCAGTTGACAAAAGTTTCGCCTAAATCACTTTTATCTTTGATATCTTTTTATTTATGATTTTATTATACTTAACTAGTACAGTTTCAGTTTTGGTACCATTATCAAAATCGAAAGAGACATCGAACTTACGATTTGAAAACCATGAAAAGAAGACGATACCTACGAATAATATGACACCAACTATTATTCCAATAATTAGTCCTCTTTTTTTGTCTTTAATAGACATAACAAATCCTTCTTTAATGTATTATACTATATTCTTTTAAAATACGAAATATTTTTTAAAAAAATAATTATAAATAATTAAACTTGTAGAAATCAATCATAAAATATGATAAAATTTAAGAGTATCATAGGTGGAGGAAAAATGAAAAAAAACAATTCAATATATATAACATTTATAATATGTGTTTTAATAGCATCACTAGTTTCTTATACATATAGCAGAGAAACTATACCTGTTCCTGATGAATATTATGAACTTGCTAATATACCTGAATATTCAGGAAAAAAATATATTTATATAAATAATAATGAACCAAAATTTGATGAAAAATATAGAAATACAAAATCATTTGAATCATATAGTAATTTCGATCATCTAGGTAGAAGTGGTATTGCGATTGCTAATATTGGACTTGAACTTATGCCAACTGAAAAAAGAGGAAGCATTGGTATGATAAAACCAAGTGGTTGGAACCAAAAAAAGTATGATATAGTGGATGGTAAATATTTATATAATAGATGTCATTTAATTGGTTATCAATTAACTGGAGAAAATGCTAACGAAAAAAATTTGATAACATGTACAAGACAAACAAATACAGGAGCAATGTTAGATTTTGAAAATAAAGTCGCAAAATACATAAAGGAAACAAATAATCATGTTTTATATAGAGCAACTCCAGTTTTTGAAGGAAACAATCTTTTAGCAAGTGGTATTCAATTGGAAGGATTGTCAGTAGAGGATAATGGAAAAGGTATTAAATTTAATGTATATATATATAATGTTCAAGATGGTATTAAAATTAATTATTTAAATGGAGAAAGTTATTTGGAAAATGGAAATTAAATATTAAGTATATTTTAGTTAAATAATAAAAGATATAATTATAATAAATTTTATTTAATAATTTTTGATAGCATTTTAACATTTTTTATAAAATATCATATTTTATTTTAGGGGGAATGTATGAATAACTATAAAATTGTAATTGATCCAGGACATGGTGGCGATGATCCAGGTGCTAGTGGCAATGGAATAATTGAAAAAGATTTAACTTTGGAAATTTCAAAATATATGTATGATAGATTAAAACAATTGGGAATTCCTGTATATATAACTAGAACAACGGATGAGACTATTAGTCCGACTGAAAGAGTGAATAGAATTTTAAGTGCTTTTGGAAATAATAAAAATACTATAGTTGTGTCTAATCATATAAATGCAGGAGGAGGAGCATCATTTTATGTGATTAAATTATGCGTTGGTGTATAACTTGAATAAGCTTCTTGTTTTACTAAGAAAATGATATAATAAGACTGGAAAGAAGTGTTAAAAATGATAGAAATTAGAGGAAAAAAAGCAACTAATATTCAGTCAACATTATTTTTTATATTTATGGATACAAAAGAATTATTAAAATGTGTTAAATATTATTCTTTTATAAATTCAGATGATGGTTGGGATGAGATAGATAATCTGGATTTTTTTATAAAATATCCGGACTTTTTTTCAGCAACAATAAGTTCTCTAAGACATCAAATAATTATTGATGTTGCGAAGCTTTTTGATGATGATAATTCAACAGTAAATATAATAAAATTATTTAATCAATGTGAACAAAGTAAAAGAATTGGTTTAAAACAACTAGTATATAAATATAAAAAAGATTATGTTGGTTATAAAGATGAAATATCTGATTTTATTAAAATCGCGAGAGATAAGATTTATGCTCATACTGACTTTTCATTTAATGCAAATAAAATAGATAAATATAGTGAATATATGTTAGAAGATGATATGCTAACAAATATAGAAAAATTTTTAAATTGGGTATTAAATATTTGTATTGAACTGAGTAAAGAATATGATGGAAATATAATGAATTTAAGATTAACTAAATAATAAATTATTGAGATTAAGAAGGTGTAAAAATGATATATTTAACAGGTGATACACATAGAGATTTTTCTAGATTATATGGTTTAGAAATGACAAGCAAAGATATATTAATAATATTGGGTGATATAGGAATAAATTATTGCCTAAATGATGAAGATATTAAAATTAAAGAATTTTTAAAAAAATTAAAAGTAAGATTGTTTTGCATACAGGGTAATCATGAAGAAAGACCTGAAAATATATCTAGTTATCATGAATTAGAAATGTTTGGTGGAAAAGTATATATTGAAGATGATTATCCAAATTTAATATTTGCTAAAAATGGTGAACTTTATAATATAGATAGAAAAAGTGTTTTAGTTATAGGTGGTGCTTATTCTGTAGATAAAAAATATAGATTGTTATATGGATATAAGTGGTTTAAAGATGAGCAATTATCTCAATATGAAATGAATAATATTTTAGATAAATAAAGTGGTAAAAATATAGATATAATACTTAGTCATACTTGCCAATATAAATACGAACCTAGAGAAGTGTTTATGGCAGGATTAGATCAATCTAAAGTTGATAAGGCAATGGAACATTTTTTAGATGAAGTAGAAGAAGAGGTAAATTATAAAAAATGGTATTGTGGTCATTATCATACAGAAAAACAAATTGATAAATTAGAGTTTATGTTTGGTAGAATAAAATTATTTAATAAAAATGAATATTTCCCTAAATATAATAAAGATGGTTATGAGATAGTAAGAGATTATTGTAACCATAATGATAACTTAGAATGTCCTGTATGTCATTCAAAAAATGTTGCTATTCAAAAAGGTAATGGAAATAATATAATTGGTTTAGATTTGATTGCTATAATCTGTAATGAATGTAAAAAAATATATGGTTATAAAGATGTTAAATATAAACCAAATTGTCCTAAAGAACTGTAGATAAAAGATTAATTTCTTTTATTTTTTTGTAGAATATTGAAAATCTTCTACTTAATTTACTAAGAAAATAAAAATTTATGGTAAAATAATAAGTAAATTTAGTCTTGGTTGTAAAAGGAAGTTGATGTAGATGGATGAAGCATTAAAGTATATAGATGCTAAAATATATGATACAAATAATGTAATAAATAGGATAATAGAAGAAAATTTAGATGATAGAGATTATATGTCTAAAAATGTATTAAGCAATCTTAGATATTTAGTTGAGTATTGTTTTTTTAGAGTGTATATTACTGATAAAATAAAAGGATATGTTAAGTTTAATCACGAAAATAATGGTCAATCAATTAAATATATGAAAAGTTGTGCTAATATGAGAGAGTTAAGAGCATTATATGGATTTTTACAGATATCAACATCACATACTCTGCCAAATGGCGATGGTTCTTCAAGAGTATTAATAAAATATCTCAACTATTTAATTGAATTAAAAAACTTTATGAAAATTAAGTATAATATTGATATTTTAGAAAAGTTATATTTATTTCCTTTAAATGTTGAAAAAAATATGGAAAATTATTATTTGCAAATTTGTAATCATATAAAAAATGTTCCATTTAATAGAAACAGTGGGATAATAGCTAATCAATACTATGTAAAGAAAGTAAAACCGATAATTTTTAATAAAAATATTTTTTATGAAGTTACATTATCTGATGCAACTGATTATATAAATAAATTTAATAGAATTGTTGTTTATAGTAGAATTAAGATTATGGATAATTATGCTATTAAAATTTCTAGTGTAGATAGAACTATAAATTTGTTTGGTAAAAAAATAAATATTAAAATTATAGATAATTACAAGATTGCCATTAGACCTTGTGAGTTTAATAATTATGCCAAAATATTTGGATTAGAATATAAAATTTCTTCAAGATATGGAGAATATGATTTATTAATGAAATATTTGATGAGCAATAATCTTAATTTGTTAGATATAGTTGAATTTAATGAAAATCAATACAATACATTTAGTGAGAAAATGATAAATGGTGCAAATACTCATTACATTTTAAATTTACTTAATCTTTCGAGAGATATAATTTTAAAAAACATGTCTGGTGCTAATATTTTGAAGTATATGTTATTTACTCTTAACAATATTGTTATAAAATCACAGCTGATGCCTAGTGAAAATTATAAGTTATCTAATTTATATTTGAATTGGGGGTCTATTCCTTTTGATGAAATGCCATATGCATCATCTTTATCAAATCATAAAGTAGATATAAGTGATTTATTACAATGTATTGATAGCAATGATAGGGAGCATGAATTGTTTTCTAGGAGACTTAGTTATAATTCTGATAGTTTTGGAAAAATATATACAAAAATAAGTGATATTGATATGGAGTCAGAATATATTGATAATCTAATAGATGTTTTTAATTCAAAATTATATTTGCCTAAACATGATGGACGAAAAATTATTAAAAATGATAAGTATATATATATCAATGGTTATGAACAGGAAACTATATCAATTTTGCAAAAATTAAAGGAATTTACTAAATTTGGATATGATGATTATAGTGATATATTTACTGGTTGGAAAATGTTAACAGATTACGAATTTTCAGATCTAAAAAAATATGATATATGTAAAAATTTGTTTGTGGATACAAAAGTTGCCTTAATTTATGGTTCTGCAGGATGTGGAAAAACGGAAACTATTAAAATAATTTCTAGCATTTTTGAATATAGAAAAATTGTATTTTTAGCAAAATCGAATCCTGCAGTTGAAAATTTAAAAAGAAGGATAGGGATTGATAATCAAAATTTTGAATTTTTAACAATTGATAAGTATAAAAGGAATCCACAAACATGTGATTTCTTAATTATAGATGAATGTAGTACCGTGGATAATTATGATATGAATATATTGTTAAATAATAGTGAAAATTATGATTTGTTATTATTAGTAGGAGATGTTTATCAAATAGAATCTATTAAATTTGGTAATTGGTTTAGGTTTGCTAAGGATTTATTACCAAGTAATTGTATAAAAGAATTGGATGGAACTTTTAGAACTAAAAATCCTATTTTATTAGATTTATGGCAGAAAGTAAGAAATATTGATAATGATATAATTGAATATTTAGCAGATAATGATATGTCATATGTTTTAAACGAAAAGATATTTGAAAATGGCGATAAAGACGAAATAATATTATGTTTAAATTATGATGGACCATATGGAATTAATAGCATTAATAGATATTTACAGTCAGATAATAATAACATTGAATATGAGTGGGGAATAAATTCTTATAAAGTAGATGATCCTATTTTATTTAATGATTTAAATAGATTTTATCCTGTTTTATACAATAATTTAAAAGGAGTAATAACAGGAATAATAAAAACAGAAGAAAAAATAACCTTTGAAATAAGCGTAGATATTATTATTTCTGATAATGATGCACAATCTGTGGGATTAGAAATAATTGAAAGAAGTGATAAATCAACGATTATTAGTTTTAGTGTTAATGCTAATTACGATGATGATATTGAGGATAAAAAGGATAGTGTAGTACCTTTTGTTATTGCATATGCAACTTCAATTCATAAATCGCAAGGTTTGGAATACAAATCTGTTAAAATTGTTATAAATGATGAGGTTGGCGATATCATAAGTCATAATATCTTTTATACGGCAATTACTAGAGCAAAAGAAAAATTAAAAATATACTGGACACCAGAATGTATGAATAAAATTGTAGGAAATTTTGTTACTAGAAATAATGATGATATTAATATTATCAAGAGTAAGATCAATTTTTAAAAATATTTAAAAATATAGTAGTAAGTAGTAGAGTCTATTGAATAGTAGGCTCTTTTATTATGATAAAAGGAAAGGGTGAAATTATGTCTGTATTTAGGGTGGAAAAAAATAACAATTATACGGTTATGGCAAATTATCATTTAAGGGATAAAGAATTATCATTTAAAGCTAAAGGTTTGTTATCATATATGCTTAGTTTGCCTGAAGATTGGGATTATTCATTAAATGGATTAGCTAGTGTTAGTAAAGAAGGTATTAAAGCAATAAAGAATATTATTGGTGAATTAAAAGAACAAGGATATTTAAAAATAAATAAGATAAGAAAAGAAAATGGACAATATCAATATGAGTATTTAATAAGAGAAATACCTGAAGGAATTGAACCAGAGTACCAAAAAGGATATGCCGTTAAAGGAGAGTCCGTAAAAGACATACAAATAAATACTAATTAACAAAATACTAAAGAACAAATAGATAAAGAAGATAAAAGTAAAAAATCTTCTTTTTTTAATGATTTAAATAGTTTAACAAAAGCATTAATAAAATATGGCTATACAAACCTAGATGATATTGAAATATTAAATTATAATAAATTATTTAACAAATTATTAGAAGAATATAATTATGAAGATTTAATTGTAATAACTTACTATATTGCTGACCATGTTGTTAAACGAAATTTTTTAGACGAAGAAGGTAATGTAATAGAAAATAAATTTGGTTATTTTAAAAATTCGATTTATAACAATATTAATAAAATTATAACCAATGAAATAGAGTGGGATTATGATATGGGATGGTTCAAAGATGAAGTTGAAATCTAAACAAAAAAGAGATATAAAATTTATATCTCATAATAAACAATAATTACTTTTGTACCGCAAATCATAAAAGCATGGTACAAAAGTAAATTAAATAAACTCTTTTAAAATTTCCTCTAAATATTTATTATTTATCCAAAAACAATGTTTAGTGTACTCATTTAAACCTGTAAAATTATCTTTAACCGGTAATGGTAATACGTCATTTGAATTTTGCCCGTGCGGTCTTACGTGACATACTTTATTTTCTTTCATACCAGGAAAATTAGTAACTCTTTTACCATCTTTCTTTATAACTTTAACAATATTTCCATTTAATATAACTTCCTTGGTTTTATCATACATATTTTTTACATTAGTTTCTATTAAATTTTGAGGCATATTCCATAGTTTTATACCTTTAAACACATAATCTTTATTATCTTTTTTAAATACAAAAAACATATACTTTGTAGTTTCAAGTTCTTCTTTTATATCTGAATTTTCAAAATCTGTATTAGCAATATCAATAAAAGAAAAACAAGGGAAAGACATAGATTGTTCTATAGTTCCATTTTCTTCTACTCTTATTGTTTTTGGTACAATATTTGCTTTCTGGAATTCATCTGTTTTTCTTAAGTTTGATTTTACATTAAACATTCTAGCTACAATCATACCATTTAAATTTTTAGCTGTTGTATCTGAATCAATATTAAGTTCTTGTATTAATTCTTTTTGAGTTTTATTTTTATACTTGTTTATTACATTATCAACAAAATTTGCAAATGTATCTTTTGTATTTTTAAGAATTTTTTCAACATCTTCATAATTACCAATATATTTTCTAACCAGAGTTGTCATATAAGATTGTTTTAGACAAAAAGCCCTTTGTTTAGCCATTATATTGGAATAAGGTTGGGGTCTTACTGTTTGACTATTTGTTCCTTTTGTGCAAGCACCTAAATACATTGTATCAGCTTCAGATAATTCATGTGCTTTACCATCTTTAATTTTATTTATAATAAATTCCCAGTCGTTTATTATTGTCGGTAAATCTTCTTCAGGAAAAGTAAATAGTTTTTCATGTGTAACTTTTAAATTCTTTTTTGGTATATCTGGTTCAAATAAATACCAAATAATTTGTATTTTATTATTTTTATACCAAAAATGACTAGTATAAAAAGTATTTTTATATTCTTCCATATAATTAATAATATTTAATACTAATCTTTCCTTTGCAGATAATGTATTATTTTTATTTCTTTTATACGGAGTTACTTTAAGTTCTATTCCAGCTTTTTCAAAATCAGGGGCTGATGTAGAATTAATATCATATTCATAAACATTAGTTTCAAAAGTATGCCCAAAATAAGCTTTATTTTCCTTTTTTTTCTTATTACCATATGGGACAGTATCCTCCATAACGTAACTAGTTGTTTCTTCGATATTATATTCTTTATTTTTTGAAAATGTTTCCTCAATTTCACTAAAAGATTTCCCAATTGTAGATTTTGCTAAAGTTTGAATTTCCTGCTCTGTATAATTTTTTGTCATAAAATACTCCCTTCGATCTTGTTTTTTCTTAAAAAAAAGTATAAAATATATATAGTAATTGTTGATCTTTTTTTAAAAATAATTTATAATTAATATAAAGATGTTGATCTTTTTGTCTAATTCAATTATAATATATTTAATAGATTTTAGCAATTTGTAGGAGGTAAATTATGGAAAAAACTGTTGTAGAATTATTTGCCGGTGTGGGTGGATTTCGATGCGGATTAAATAAAGTAGAATTAAAAAATAATAAAGTAAAAGAAAATGGTAATTGGAATTTTGTTTGGGCTAATCAATGGGAGCCATCTACAAAAACACAAGATGCTTTTGATTGTTATTCAAAAAGGTTTGGTAGTGAAGATGTAAGTAACGTAGATATATTTGAGGTAAATAAAAAAGAAATACCTAATCATACCCTTTTAGTTGGGGGATTTCCTTGTCAGGATTATTCTGTTGCACAAACACTTTCTAATAGTAAAGGAATTGAGGGAAAAAAAGGTGTTTTATGGTGGGCTATTGCTGATGTTTTAAAAACTAAAAAACCACCATTCGTATTTTTAGAAAATGTTGATAGATTATTATTATCGCCAGCCAGTCAAAGAGGAAGGGATTTTGGTATCATACTTAGGAGTTTTTATGATAATGGCTATGCAGTAGAATGGCGTGTTATAAATGCAGGAGAATATGGATTTCAACAAAAAAGAAGAAGAACATATATAATTGCTTATCATAAAACTACAAAATACTATAAAGAAATGAAAAAAATAAATATGAAAGATATTGTTTTAACTAATGGTATTTTTGCTAAACAATTCCCTACTAAATCAGAAATATTAGATTCAAATATGACAAACATTTCTAATTATAAAGATTTAGTTGATATTAGTGATAATTTTAAAAATCAATTTTATAATTCGGGTATAATGTTTAATGGTGAAGTATTTACGGCTAAATTAGAACCAGATTGCAATAAAGTTTTTGCATTAAGAAAAATACGAGAAATAGAAAATGTTGATGAAAAGTATTTTCTTTCAGAAGATAAAATAGAAAAATTTAGATATTTGAAGGGATATAAAAGAATTCCAAGAGTTAAACCAAATGGTGAAACATATATGTATTCCGAAGGTGCTATGTCATTCCCTGATAATTTAGATCTACCTGCTAGAACTATGTTAACTTCTGAAAGTGGAGTAAGTAGAACAACACATGTTATAGAGGATTATGAAACTAATAAATTGAGATTATTAACGCCTCTTGAATGTGAAAGGATAAATGGTTTTCCAGATACTTGGACTGATACAGGAATGACTGATAAAAAAAGATATTTTATGATGGGTAATGCATTAGTAGTTGGTGTTGTAGAAAAAATTGGTATTGAATTAGAAAAAATAATAGAAAAAGAAGACTAAATAACTAAAATATGTTATAATTAAAATAGCTTTTGTATCATTCAATAGAATGATACTTTTTTATTAGGTGGTGAGTAAAGTGATTAGAATAACTGATATTGAAAGTAGATTAATGGAAATAGAACAAGGAATGTTTCAAAAAATATGTAATGAAATTTTATGCATGCAAGGTTATCTCCCATATAAGTATACTGGTTCTGTAAAGGGAAAAAATAAAACTAAAAAAGGGACGCCGGATTCTGTATTTATAAATAATAATAAGTATATATATGTGGAAATGACTACTCAAGAAGATAAAATATATTCAAAAGCAAAAAAAGATGTAAAAAAATGTTTGGAAAAAATAGAAAATAATCCAATTTTAAAAGATAAAGTAGCAAAAATAATATTTTTACATAATAGTGAAAATCCTGAAGAAAATATAACAGAAGATATAAAAGAAATGTGTGGTAATATAGAATTTGAAATATTTGGTTTAGAATACCTTTCGTCTAAATTGCAAACACAATATCCACAAATTGCTATATCACTTCTTGGGGTAAAAGATGATTTTCAAACTATTGGAAATCTTTCTGATGATGATTTAAGTAGAATTGCAACAGCTGTAAATAAAGAAAAAATGCTACCTTATAAAGATAATACAGTTGATGAAATAAAACTTAAAATTAATAGTTTATATGAAAAAGCAATATCGATTATTAACACTGATGAAGCTATGGTATATATATCTTTAGATGATAATGAGGAATTAAAAAACATTTATAATGTTTTGTCTGCATTTCAATTTTATTATAAAAATAGTGAAGGAGAAGATGCAAAACTATATTATCATAATATGCTTGTTATTTTGTCTAGATATGATAATTTAAAAGCTATAAAATTCTATTTATCAATTCCTGAATTTGTTAAAACTAATGATATGACAGTGCATTTGTATACAATGTTATTAATAAAAAATGGTGATTATAATCTAGCTAAAGATTTATTAGAAAACTTATATTTTAATCAAGGATATGATGCATCATTTGAAACATTGATAAGAGTATATTTTTTATTAGAAAAGTATGATAAAGTACTTGAATTTTTGTCATCCGCTAACAAAGATAAATTTGATAGATATGGTTTTTTAGCATCTATATTAATTCTATCTAAAAATAAGCATAAAAAATATATAGAAAGCGATTTATTAAGGTTAAATAACAGTAAATTTAAAAAAATGCCTGTTTTTTATTTATGTACTTCACAATTATTGTATGATTTGGATAAAAGAAAAAATAAATTTAAAGAGCAATTTAAAAAAGGATTAAATTTATTAAATGAAAAAGATTTAGTTGTGATTGATACAATGTGTAATCAGGCAAAGGAAATTGGATTAGAAGATGAGGCTATAAATTATTTATCAAACATAGAATTAACAAAATTTTTACAAATAAAATTATTAGAATTAATTTGTAATAAAGATGAATTGACCACAAAACAAATTGAATTAGTACAAAATATTAACATAGATTCTTTAGATGGAAACTTTGACAAGGATTATATTTTAGCAAAAATATCTGAATCCAAAGGAAAAGAATTAGAGTCAATAAAGTTGTATAAAGCGTCATTTAAGAATAACGGAAAAATGATTTCTGGTTATAAGTATATTAAACTTTCAATGAGAAATAAATCTAAAATTGACGAAACAATATTAGAGAAGATTATTATTTCTAATACTATTAGTTCTTTGATGCTTTGTATAGAAGCTTATGTATATATGGGTAATTATAGTTTGGCAAAAAAATATTCATATAGAGCAATATATTTGGCCAAAAAAGATTCCAGATATAAAGATGTTTTTAGACAATTTTGGTCAACAGTTATGTTTAGTGGGGATAAAGATTATAAAGAAGTAAATCATGTTATAAAAGATTGTGTTGTAGTTTTGGAAAATTGTAAAAATAGTAGAAATAAAATTATTTTACTTGAAGATGATAGTTATTTTAGGGAAAATGATAACATAATGGATGCAATAGTAACTAGAACTTCTAGTGAATTGGGTTCAGATTTATTAAACTTAGCCGTTGAAGATACAATTGAAATAAATCGTGAAAATTATATAATAAGAGAAATTTTTGATAAATATACTTATTTTACTAGAATGTCATTTAAATATATAGAGAATAATAAATATATTAAATCATATACTTCAAATAGTGATGATTCAAAAGAAACTATAGAAAAAATTAAACAAGATTTAATCAAAAGAAATAATGATATAAATATTAGATTAGACACATATCAAGAAAATAAGAATATACCGCTTTCAGCTCTTTTAAGTGAGAAATATAATTTTGATGAATATGCTAGACTATTAAACACGCTACTAGGGGATACTAGCAGACTTTTATTAGCAGGAGAAACTATTGATTTAACTTTAAGTAATGGTTTCGTTTTAGATATAACGAGTCTCATTGTACTATCTATTATGAACATTCTAGATTTAATACCTGATGAAATGTTTAGCAAAATTTATATTACATCTTCGCTAAAAAATAAATTTCATCATTTTTATGAAACGTTACTTTTAAAACAAGATGAAACAGAGAAAACGTTATATATAGTAGATAAAGATAAATTATCTATGATGGAAACGTCGTTTAATGATCAAATTAGTTTTTGGAAAAAGTTAAACAAGTTTTTGAGTAAAGTTAATGTTATGGAAACTGAATTTGAAAAAGATGAACTTTTTAACGAAAAAACAAAAACTATATTAGATAAAGTTCAATTTGATTCTATAGCATTGGCTAGAGAACTGAATTTACCATATATTTGTGATGATTTGTTTATAAGAAAATTATCGAATCAATATGGAATAAAACATACTAATTCTATTCAAATAGTCAAAATGTTTTCTGTAAATTTTGAAGATTATCAAACAATATTAATTGATTTTGCTAAGAAAAATTATATTTATACTTTATATGATGATATTTTATCAGAAGTGTTAAAAAAATTATATGAGAATTATAATGAAGAAAATAAGCAAAATTTTATAAATATTATGAAGGCACTATTTGAGAATAAATTAAGTTTTGAATATTATGTATCAATATTTTCAAATAGGCTTTTAAATATAAAAAGTGTACAATATATAAAGATATTTGATGAAGTATATGAAAATTTATTTGCTACATTTTTTATTGAAACTGTTGAAAACGAAATGGAAAAAGCTAGTATTAAACATGGTATTGATTTAAAAAAATATAAATTTTAAAATAAATAAATTTAAAATATTCGTTGACGTTCTTAAAAACTATGTTACATATATTAATATATAAAAAATAGAAATGAGGTACAAATGGAAGAGGTTTCATCTCTCATTTTTTGTATCATTTTATTTTTTTAATTAAAAAGATAGATGCCTAAAAATAAGAATTGTTATTAAAATTCAATAAAAATTTGCAATTTTTTGATGAAAAAAATGCTAAACTGTCAGAGACTTTTTTGTAGGTTTTAGGAATGTTTCCTAACAAGCTGTGGGTGTGTAAACACCATGCTTGGTGCTTTGAATATATATAGTCTGTAATACCTAATCGCAAAATCGAAAATAGCATAATTTTTACTATAATAAATTTAGTATTTTTTTACCTAATACTAAAGAATATTTTGAAAAATAATGATATAATAGTATATAGAAAAGGAGATGATTTTCCTATGAAATGTACTTTAATGAATAAAAATATAGAGGTATTAGTTGCTGAGTATGATTCTGCTACTGGTGTATTTACTAAAATTTATGATGTGTATAATATTGATTATGCACCATATATATTAAAAAGTTTTTATATAGATGATGATATTAATGATACTCCTTTTAGAACTAATTTAAGTGAGTGGTTCAAAGGAAGAGGAATACCATCTTGGAGAGATAAGTTAGACTTATTATTACACAGGCTTAATATAAATGCTCCATGTGAATTATTAGACAAAGCATTTGGATTATCATTATCAGATCAATATTGGTTAAAGCCAGTTGGTACAGATATTAAATACGAGGATATTAATTTCTTTGATAATGATTTTGATTATGCAGAATTTATGGAAGCATCGTTATCTAAAAATAGTAAGATGATACAAAATGTTTTATCTTTAAAAACTCCAAATAATACTACTGATGGAATGCTAAAAAAAGCATGGATTATTGAAGACGGGATTAGATACTTGTTAAAGGGTGGTTACAAAAACGAAACATTACAACCTTTTAATGAAGTATTAGCAACTGAAATATGTAAAAGACTTGGATTTGACCATGTAGAATATACTCTTGATACTTACAAAGATACTGTTGTTTCAAAATGTCCTTGTTTCATAACAAAAGATACAGAGTTAATTACTTGCTATCAAATAAGAAATGATATGAGAAGACATGATAGTATAGAAGATTATGAAGAATATATTAAAAAGTTAGAATCAGAAGGAATAAAAGATGCAAGAGAAAAAATAGAAAATATGTATATTTTAGATTTTCTAATTATGAATGAAGATAGACATCTTAATAATTTTGGAATAATAAGAGATGTTAATAATTTAAAATGGTTAGATGTTGCTCCAATATTTGATAATGGACAAAGTTTAAATATTGAATACTATGATGAAGAAGAATTACATATTTCTGGCGAGGGCAAATTATTTTATGAAGTGAAACCTTTTGATGAATTAATAAAAGTAGTAAAAGATATTAAAAGAATAAATGTAAGTAAATTAGAAGGATTACCAGAATGGTTTGATGATTTATTACACAGGTATCAACATTTAACAGGATATTCAGATACGAGAATTAATAGATTATGTATTTTATTAAATAGACAAATAAATAAACTAAAAAGACTAGTAGAGCAAGAATAAATTTAATTCCAATCCTGTGGTAATTACTGAATTGCACTTTACTTGCACCTTTAAATGTGCTAATATGGTAATATAGGAAAGTTGCAAAGATTATAGAGAGAAGAAAATTCTCTTTTTTTCTTGCAACTTTTTTGTTGGAGGGAAGGAGGCAAAAAATTTATATAATTATTCTTATAATTAGTTTGAAATATAACTAATTTTTTTGTGCTTTAATAATTTTAATATGAAGTCTTATAGTTTGTCATATTTCATAAAATTAAAAGAGAGGTGTATATAGTGAATATAACTGAAACTTTCGATAAAGATAAAAACTTGGACGATTTAATAGAGGAGTACTTAAAATTAATGTTAGAAAATAGTAAGCAATAAAGGATTGTGGTATAATTATATTGCTTATTCAAAGTTATACACATTGGAAGGAGTAATAAGTGTATAACAATATAATACAAGCACCAAGTTTTTATAGAGTTGGAATTTATATTAGATTATCAGAAAGTGATGAAGATAAATCTTATGAGTCAGATAGTGAGAGTGTTATTAATCAAAGACATCTATTAATGGATTATGTAAGAGAAAACGGTTTTACATTTATTGATGAATATGTTGATGATGGATATACTGGAACAAATTTTGATAGGCCTTCATTTCAAAGATTATTAAAAGATATTGAAAGTGGTCGAATCAATTGTGTAATCACGAAAGATTTATCAAGATTAGGTAGAGATTATATAAAATGTGGTTATTATGTAGAACAATATTTTCCACAGAAGAAAATTAGATATATATCTATATTAGATCAAGTTGATACCTTTTTAGAATGTGCTAATAATGATATAGCACCATTTAAAGCTTTATTTAATGATATGACTAGTAAAGATACTTCAAAGAAAATTCGCTCAATATTAAGAAATAAAAAAGAGCAGGGCAAATTTATCGGAAGTAAACCATGTTATGGTTATATGAGAGACCCACTTGATAAAGGGCATTTAATACCTAATCCTGAAGTTGCTCCTGTTGTAAAAAAGATATTTAATATGGCATATTCAGGGACAGGTGTTAGTGATATTGTTTCATACTTAAATGATAACAATATAAAATGTCCAAGTGCTTATAAAGGAACAAAGTCATCAGCCAGACAAAAATGTAATCAGTGGACTATATCTTCAGTAAATAAAATATTAAAAAATAGGATGTACACAGGGGATATGGTTCAAAATGTCCAAACTAAATTAAGTTATAAATCACAGAAAAAAGTTTCGTTAGAAAAGAAATTTTGGATAATTGTTGAAAATACTCATGAACATCTTGTTAGTAAAACTATCTTTGAAGCAATACAAAATGCACCTGCTAGAGTAAGAGCTACCCATTGTAATAGAAAAAAAAGATTATTAGAAAATTTACTCGTATGCAAGGAATGTGGTAACTCTTTAAGTGTCTTATATAGAAAAAATAAAAACTACAAAGATGGAAAGTATTGGAGTGTTAATTGCAATAAATATGCTAGAGATCCTAGAAGACATTTGTGTTATCCTCATTTTTTTCCTTATGATAAGTTAGAAGATAAAATAATGACTGTCATAAAAAATACTTGTCAAAGATATTTAGATACTTTAAATATAAAAGAATTATCATTAAAAGTATTACAAAATAGAAAACAAGATAAATGTGATAAACAAAATGAAAAGATACAACTATTACAAGAAATAGATGAATTAAAAAGAAAGTCTGATGCTTTATATGATGATAAGTTTAAAGGAATAATTACTGAAAATTCTTATATAAGAATGTCTGAACAAGTTGAAAAAAGAATATCAACTTTAAACTATAGAATTAATGAAATAGATAATGAAGAAAATAAATTTAAAGAAGATATCAAGGAAATAGCAAAATATGAAGAGCAAATTAAATCACTTTTAAACTTAGATAAACCTAATAGAGAACTTATAAAAACATTGGTAAGAAATATTTACATTGATAAAGATAGAAATATAGAAATTCAATATAGATTTAAGGTGCTAGATGATATAAAAACTAATTATGATGAAATAAATTAAATACATAAATATTAGTAAAATGAAGAAAAAATAATTGCCTAATCACATATTTTTCTTCTCGAGGTGGTGACGGTGCTGAAGTAATTTATGCTTTAAGAAATAAAAGTACACTTGCAAATAAAATACTAGGTTCACTTTCTAAGGCAGGTCAAAACATAAGAGAAGCATATCAAAGAAGATTACCAAGTAATACATCCAAAGATTATTACTTTATTCATCGTAACACTGGCAATACCGAACCAGTATTAGTTGAATACGGATTTTTAGATAGTAAAGCTGATGATGTAAATCAGTTAAAAAATAATGCTAAAGAATATGCTGATGCTGTAGTTGATGCTATACTCGATTACATTGGCTATGGCACAGGAACAAATTACACTGTTGAAAAAGGCGACAGTTTATGGAGTATTGCAAATAAATTTAATGTTAGTGTAGAAAACCTAAAAACAGCAAATAATTTAACAAGCAACATATTAAAAATAGGTCAAACATTAAAAATACCAATTGAAGAAAATCAAGTTACAGGAGATTATACAGTATATACAATATCAAAAGGTGATAATTTATACTCCATTGCCAAAAAATATAACCTAACAGTAGATGACCTTGTAAAATACAATAATTTAAGTTCAACCAATTTAAAGGAAGGCGAACAACTACTAATTCCAACAAGCGAAAGTAAAATTAATACATATACAGTAAAATCAGGTGATAGCTTATATTCAATAGCAAAAAAATATGGCGTAACAGTAGATGAATTAAAGAAAGCAAATGGTTTAACATCAAATAATTTAAGTCTAAATCAAAAATTAGTTATACCAGAAACAAAAGGTGAAATTAGCTATGTAGTAAAATCAGGTGACAGTCTATATTCAGTTGCACAAAAATACAATACAACAATAGATGAATTAAAAAAAGCTAATGGTCTAACAAATAATACACTAATAATTGGTCAAGAACTAATAATCCCAGAAACAAGTACAACAACTACATATACAGTAAAATCAGGTGATAGTTTATATAGTATAGCTGATAAATATAATATTAGCGTTCAAAATCTAAAAAAAGTAAACAATTTAACAAGTAACTTATTAAGTATAGGTCAAAAATTAGTAATCCCTAAATAATTTCATTTACAAACAATGTAGAAAAAATATTAAGTTTTTCTACATTTTTAATTTAAATAAAAAATTAAATTTATTTAATATAGTTAATTTTGATAAAATAGACACAAAAATTAAGAAAATTTATATTTTTGAAAATCCATCAATGTTAGAATCATTAAAAGATTTAAATTATCCAATTATTATAACATCAGGCAATCCCAACCTAGCACTTTTTACATTATTAAACAAATTAGAAGCTAACAATAAATTATATTATAATGGTGATTTTGATTCCGAAGGACTATTAATAGCAGATAAATTAAAACAAAAATATACCAATTTGGAATTATTTTGTTATACATCAGAAGATTATAAAAATACTAAAGCGAACAGTAAAATAAATGAAAGCAGAATCAAAAAATTAGATAATATTAAAATAAAAGATCTTTATTTAATTAAAGAATTAATTAAACAAAATAAATGTGCTGGATATCAAGAAAAAAATATTGATAGAATAAGGAATTTTATGATAAATCATAATAAATAATTTTTATATGTTTATTAATTAAAGTAATTTAAAACCCCATTTCTTAAATATAGAAAAGGGGTTTTTATTAATGTATTTCTTTACATATTCCAGGATCAGGAATATAAAAACAATGATTTTTATATCTTCCGGAATTTCTTTGATCCCACCAAGTAGGTGCGCAATCGGTATTAACACCTGGTGCATAAAACCATAAAGCATTGGTAGCTGGATAATAATATTGTCCCTTTAAAACCTTATCAGCTAAATCCTTTTCTTTAGAAGTAGGATTGCTAAAATAAAGAGGACTATTAATACCAGAAAAACCGCCAGGACTCTGATTTATAGTTTCATTTAAATTTCTTAAATCTTTAAAAGTATAACAGTCAGCAAGTGCTCTATTAACAACAACGTTACCAACCATTAACATACCTAAATCACCTTCACCTAAAGCTTCAGCACGCATAAGACGTGCTAACATATCTCTTTCTTTTGAAGTGTGCGCTAAAATAGCCAATTATATCACCATATATATTATATGATTTTATCTTTAATTAATTTAATTATTCTTATAGTATTATTATAATCTTCATTATATAAATCAATTCTAAAATGCTTAATGCCTAAATTTCTATAATAGTCAATCATATTAATATTATCAATTGGTTTATAATTGAGTAATGTAGTTAAACAATTATTTTGAACGATAGGAAATAAAAAATTATTTTGATTTTTTAAATAAAATTTATTGTTTTTACAATTACATTCTCCAGTTAAATATTTAATTGGACAATATTTCATAACCATAGCTTCTAACCAACCATATACAATGATTTCCACATTATTGTTAACATTGTCAATCATATTAATTTTATTACCTATTTCAGGTGATAAAGTAATTTGCTTGATACCATTAGCATGAAGTACTTGCAAAGCTTCATTATTTATAATATTAAGTTCATAGCTCCCATAAACAGTATTTGTTTTACTATAAGAATAAGAACCAATTTCAGTTATTAAAAGATTATCGTTTGTAAATTCTTTCCTATTTAATATAACTCTAGGTAGTTTTAAAAACGTATGAGGATATTTTTTATGTAATTCTAAATTTGAAGTATAAATAATACTAATATTTTCATCTATTGCTGCCTTATATTGTTCTTCATTATTAACAAAAATGTTAATAGTTTCATGATTATCTTTATAATTTATATATTTATCAACATTATTGTTAACAACCTTTTCTTTTTTTTCAATTTTTTTAGAAATTAAATTTTGCACCAATATTCTTCTGATATTATTTAATTCACTAATACTAATAAAAATATTATCATCTTTTTCAATTAAAACATTGTCAGTTCTAAAAGGAGTATCACCAAGCTTTGATAATTGCTTTACAATCATTTCTTTTGTGGTTTCACTAGTAAGTGATTTTTGAATAATATTACCTTTTTCAACTATTTTAAAGTTATCATCTTCAATAGTAATTTCAAGTGGTTTACCAATGAATGCTTTAACTTTAAAATTAACATCCAATTTTTTCATATCATAATTTTTAAGTTCTTTTAATAATTTAGAACTTACAGTTTTACGTACATTACCAGCACTATTTACAAAACATTTATTTTCTATAATTGCTATATCATTTTTATCAACAAAAGATGTTAATAACATTTTTTTATTATATAATTTGTTAACAATCATTCCTTTACCATTTTCAAATCTTATACCATCTTCTTGACTTAATTCATCAGAAAGTTTAATTTTTATATATTTTTTATTATATTCAATAACTTCTCCAATATTAATACCCTGATGGTTAGATGATTTTATATTCATGATGTTTTTAGCGTTAAATAAATAACCTTCAGTAAAATCCCTATTAAATAAAAGTCTTAATTTTTTTTCATCTTCTTCTAAATTATGTTTTCCATCAATCAAATTTCTATAGTATTTTGTAATAAAACCAACATATTCAGGGCTTTTCATTCTTCCTTCAATTTTAAGTGAGATAACATCGGAAGCAAGTATTTCTTTTATTTTTTTTGAAGTATTTAATTCCATTGTACTAAGTAAAAAATCACCATTTGTTTTATATTCTTTATCATTTTTTATTAGTTTATATGGAAGTCTACAGCAACCTGTACACTCACCTCTATTACCACTTCTACCACCATTTAAATAACTCATTAAACAACATCCTGAATAACTTATACAAAGAGCACCATGAATAAATATTTCTTTTTCAATATCAATTTTTAAATTATTAATTTCATCTAAAGACATTTCACGATCAAGAACAATTCTACTAACACCTATTTTTTTTAAAAATTCAATATTTTCTTTGTTATGATTATGACATTGTGTTGAAGCATGAATAACTAAATCAGGGAATTTCTTATGTACAGCATTTATAAGACCTATATCTTGCATAATAAGGGCATCTACATTATTTTTATATAAAAATTCTATAAAATTAAGTGCATCATCAAATTCATCATCGTAAATTATTGTATTTACAGTTATATAGATTTTTACATCATATATATGTGCATAATTAATCGCTTCAATTAGTTCATCATCACTAAAATTTTGGGCAAAAGCTCTAGCACCAAATCTTTTACCACCTAAATAAACAGCATCTGCTCCATTATGAATAGCACTCTTTAGAGCTTCCATGCTACCAGCAGGACTAAGTAATTCTATCTTTTTCATATTTATATTAAAAAGGAAGTATTATCTTCCTATATTTAGCCCAATCCTTTCTCTAATTAATTCATATTTTTCTTTAGCAAGTTTTCTAGATTTTTCAATACCAACATCAAGTATTTTATTAACCTCATTACTATCTAAAAGTGCATTATATTTTTCTTGAATATTGCAAATATGATTACTTACAACATCAGCAACATAAGATTTAAATTCACCATAATTTTTATTTTCGAACATTTTTTCTAATTCATCTATATTTTTACCAGTAATAGAAGAAGCAATATTTAATAAATTTGAAATACCAGGTTTATTTTCTTCATCGTATTTTAAAATCATTTCTGAATCAGTAGTTGCACCTTTTATCTTTTTTATAATTGCATCACGACTATCAAACATTGAAATAACACCATTAGGATTTTCTTCGGATTTGCTCATCTTTTTAGAAGGATCTTTTAGATCTTTTATTTTTGTACTTTCCTTCTTTACAAGTGGTTTTGGTATAACAAATGTATTACCATATCTATTATTAAATCTTTCAGCAATATCACGTGCAAGTTCAACATGTTGTTTTTGATCAATTCCAACAGGAACATAAGTTGCATCACAATACAAAATATCAGCAGCCATTAAAATAGGATAAGTTAATAAACCAATAGAAAAATTACTATTTTGTTTGCTCTTTTCTTTAAATTGAATCATTCTTGATGCTTCACCATAATAAGTATTACATTCAAGTATCCAAGAAATAGCTGGTATAAATTCATTTTCTGATTGAATATAAATTGTAACTTTTTCAGGATCAATTCCACATGCTAAATACATTGCAATAAATTTTTTAATTCTTGAATTTAATAAATCCTTATCTTGTGGTACGGTCAATGCATGTAAATCAGCAACAAATAAATAAATTTCATCATAATTTTTTTGTAATTCTAACAAAGGTATAATCGCACCTATATAATTTCCTAGCGTTAATTCACCAGTTGGTTTTAAACCAGTTAATATTCTTTCCATAATTTCATCCCTTCATATTAATATCAATTGACAAAACAAAATTTTATATGTATAATAGAATTTGTTTTAGGGGTATAGTTTAATGGTAGAGCGACGGTCTCCAAAACCGTTAATGTGGGTTCAACTCCTGCTACCCCTGCCAATTGATTATCAAAGTTTAGAATATCTAAACTTTTTTTTAATATTATAACACAATTTTAAAAAAAAGTATTATTATTTACTATATTGTGGTAAAATAAATTTAGAAAGTAGGAAAACAATGGAAAAAAATAAAATAGTAATAATAGGTTGTGGAAATGTAGGTATGAGTTATGCTTATGCATTATTAAATCAAAAAACAAATGTAAATGAATTAGTTTTAATTGATTTAAATTATGACAGAATAGTAGGTGAAGCAATGGATTTAAATCATTGTTTAGCTTATGCACCATCAAAAATAGATATAAAAGCAGGTACTTATGAAGATTGTAAAGATGCAACTATAGTAGTTATTGCAGCAGGTGCGAATCAGAATCCAGGCGAAACAAGAATGGATTTAATAAATAAAAATAGTAAAATATTTAAAGAAATTGTTACAAATGTTATAAAAAATAGTTTTAATGGTATTTTTTTAGTAGCAACAAATCCATTAGATGTAATGACATATTTAGTTCAAAAATATTCTAATTTTCCACATCATAAAGTAATAGGAAGTGGAACAAGTTTAGATACAGCAAGATTAAAATATTTAGTAGGTAAAAAAATAAATGTAAATCCTAAAAATGTTCATGGATATGTTATAGGTGAACATGGTGATTCTGAATTTGTTCCATGGAGTAATGTTAATATTGGACTTCAAAACATAGATGATTTTTTAAATCAAGAAGAAAAAATTACTTTAGAAGACTCAGTTCGTGAAGCTGCTTATGAAATAATAAATAAAAAAGGTGCAACATATTATGGAATTGGTATGTGTTTAGTTAGTATTACAGATGCTATATTAAGTGATGAAAATGCTATTATAACAGTATCAAATTATGATGAAGAAAATGAAATATATATAGGACTTCCGGCTATTATAAATAAAACTGGTGTTAGTAAAAAAATGAAAGTAAATTTAACAGCAGAAGAAGAAGCAAAATTTAAAAATTCTATCAGAATAATAAAAGAAGCAATTGCTAAAATTTCTGAATAAAAAAAATATTAAATTGATTTGACAATATCCTCTTTTTTGATTAGAATAACCATCAAGAAACGGGGAATACTATTATGGAAAAGATAAGTGTGATTGTTCCAGTATTAAATACTGCCGAACATTTAAATAGAATAATAATGGGACTCTTAAAACAAACATATAAAGATATAGAAATTATTATAATTGATAGTGGCTCAAAAGATGAAACACTTGCAATAAGTAATAATTGGTCTTTTCTTGATAATAGAATAAAAATATATGAAACAAAAAATTCAGTTGTTGATTTAGCACTTAAATCAGCAACAGGTAAATACATTATATTTATAGATAATATAAATTTAGAAGATACAACAATGTTAGAAGAAATGTTAAAATCAATTAAAAAGAATAATTCTGATATAAGTATTTATAATTCAAATTATAATAAAATTACATCATATTTAATTTGTAATCATCAAAATATTATAGCAACATTTGATGGCCCATTATGGAATAAATTATTTAAAAAAAATTTATTTAATACAAATTCTAATATAGAAAATATATTTAGAACAGCTATAAAAAAAGCAGTAAGAATAAGTTTATTTGTATAAATTTATTCTTTTTTTTAGAAAAATGTGATAATATATATGTGGAGGTATAATATGAATTTAAAAGGAACAAAAACAGAGGCAAATTTAAAAGAAGCCTTTGCTGGTGAAAGTCAAGCAAGAAATAAATACACATATTTTGCATCAAAAGCAAAGAAAGATGGCTATGAACAAATAGCAGCTATATTTGAAGAAACAGCTAACAATGAGAAAGAACATGCTAAAATGTGGTTTAAATATTTAGAAGGTGGAGAAATAAAATCTACTCATGAAAATTTAGAATCAGCAGCAAATGGCGAAAATTACGAATGGACAGATATGTATGACAGAATGGCTCAAGAAGCCGAAGAAGAAGGTTTTACAGAAATAGCATATAAATTTAAAATGGTTGCTCAAATAGAAAAAGAACATGAAAATAGATACAGAAAATTAATTGAGAACATAGATGAAGGATTAGTTTTTTCTAATGATGAAGATACTATATGGATATGTAGAAATTGTGGCCATGTAGTAATTGGTAAAAAAGCGCCGGAAGTATGTCCAGTATGTAATCATCCAAAAAGTTTCTTTGAAAGAAAAGCAAATAATTATTAAACTCCTTGATTTTTGGAGTTTTTTTTTGTACCATTATAATGGTGATAACGTGGATATAGAAAATTTAAAAAAAATGGAAAATCGTAGTTTAGCAAATTATATATTTGGAAATGAAAAATTATTACTAAATAAAGATATTAGAAATTTATTGATGCAAGAAGAAAGACATTATGTTTTTGTATGGATAGTTCAAAAATTAAGTAATTATAATTATATATCTGATGACGATATGGTTGATAGGATTTTAAAAGATAAAAGAAAAAATGATAAATTAAACGCTATTTTAACTTCGTGTAAAAACATAGAAAATTTTATTAAAAATGAAAGAATATTAAAAGAAATATGTTCACCATTTTTGATTAATTATATAGATTATGTAGATCTAAATTCTGCAAGAATTATAATGGATTATCTAATAAAAAATAATTTAGAAGAATATTTTTCTTTTTTTAATGAAAATATTAAGGTTGAATTATTAAAAGACAAAACAATTTTGAAAAAAATATTAAATAGTTCTAAACTTAAAAATATAATAAAATCATCAACAAATAACGTCTTTGAAATACTAGCACAATATGAAAAAGCTCAAAATATTATTTTAAATTATGATTTTTATACAATATTAAGTTTTGTTACTAATAAAATTTATTTTCCCGCTAATATAACATCAAACAAAAAATTTCAAGAAACAATATTAAATATTGAAGACATTACAACTTATAGATTTTTTATGGATCAGCTTGAACAAAATAATTCATTAGCTGCTTACGAAATTGATAAAATTAAGGAAAAAATATATGATAAAGAAGTAGAAAAGTATTCTGATGGCTTATTTCTTATAACAAAAAAAATTGTAAATTTATATGATAAAAAAGAAAATTATAGTTTATTATTAACTGATAATATGAAAAAATATATTATTAAGGAAATGATAAATAATAGTAAAAATATGCATGATGTTTTTTATAAATATGACACACTTAAGATGAGAAATATTTTAATTGATAGGTATTTTAAAGATATTCCACTGAATTTTCTTAAAAATTTAAATGTAATGATTCAATATAATGATAGTTTAAATAATAAAATACTTGATGAAAAAAGAACAAACATATATAAAAAAATACTTAATTTTGAAAATCTAAATTATGATGAACGAAAAGAATTATATTATGCTTGTGCAAAATACGAAAATTTGGCAGAACTATTTTATGATGATTATAGAAAATGTCGCGATAATACATATAATAATTTAATTGATTTAGCAATTAATCCTAAAAAAATGTATAATTTATTATCAATTGAAAAGACTAAAAAATATGGTGTTCCAATTTATGAATTAAATGGCGAAAATTTTTATGCTTTTGTACATATAACGGGACCATATAAATACAATCCTAATTTTTATGTTGAAGCATGGAAAGAAGGATTATATGATAGTGTATCTCTCAGTTTTATTGGCAATAATAATATAACTACTTTTGGAGATCCTAAAGAATCAATTGCTTTTGGCTTTTCGAAATTGGATTATAAGAGAATTATTCATTTAAGAAATTCAGATTCATTTTCAAATTATAATTCAATGGATGATTGTTTTTCTGATTATATTCAAAAAATGTATACCCCTGCTAATTTAATCAAGGAAACAAGAGGTTATAATGAAATCGTTTATCAAGAAAAATCCCGAAATATTAAACTTGATACAATAGTTCCTGATTACGTAATGTGTTATGATGAAGTAACAGATAGCGATATAAATGTCGCCAAATATTATAACTTACCAATAGTTTTAATTAATACAAAAAAATATAAATTTAATAATAAAATAATAGATGTATCCGAATCAGAAAAATATATTAACGGTGACGATTATTATATGTTTAAATAAAAAAAATTAGCACTTTCTATTGACAAGTGCTAATTTTGTGATATAATTATATATGTGAAATGGAGGAATAGATATGAAATTAATACCTAGAAATTATTTTTTAGACGATGTATTTGAAGACTTTAATTCAAATAACAACAGTATGAAATGTGATGTTTATGAGAAAGATGGTGCTTATAACATCGAAGTTGATGTTCCTGGATTTAAAAAAGAAGATATTAACATAGATGTTGATAATGGTTATTTAACAGTTAAAGCATCTAAACACTTTGATGAAACAGAAAAAACAAAAAATTATATTTGCCGTGAAAGAAGATATGGTAAATTCGAAAGATCTTTCTACCTTGGAGATTTAAAAACAGATGATGTAGAAGCATCATTTGAAAATGGTACTTTGAAAATTAGAGTTCCAAAAATTGAAGAGTCTAAAGATAAAAAACGTATTGAAATCAAATAGAAATCTGAAAATGATTTCTTTTTTCTTGAAAAAACGAAAAAATTATAGTAGAATTAAGATGTAATAAAGACTTGGAGGGTATATGAATAAAGATTTATTATTTAAATATGCTAAAGAAGTAAGAGAAAATGCTTGTACAATAACAGGATTTAAAGTAGGTGTGGCACTTGTTACAGAAAACAACAAAGTATATACAGGATGCAATATCGAAAATGCAGGCATTCAAAGTATATGTGCAGAAAGATGTGCCTTTGTAAAAGCATTAAGTAATGGTGAAAGAAATTTTAAAGCAATATTTGTAGTAGGAAAAAAAGATGGAGAAGAATATAAAGAAACATTCCCATGTGGTTACTGCAGACAATTTATGCGATCTTATGCAAATTTAGATTTTAAAATATATACATATTCCGATTCAAAAGGAATAAATGAGTATACATTAGAAGAATTATTACCCCATAGTTTTGATTTGTAGGTGATATTTTGGTATTTACAATAGAAGATTTTGAAGGTCCATTAGACCTTTTACTTCATCTAATAAAAGAAGATAATATAGATATATGTGATATTTCAATTGCGCGTATAACCGAACAATATTTAAGTTATATAAATGAAATGCAAAACATGAATCTAGATATAGCATCTGAATATTTAGTAATGGCAGCAGAATTAATAGAATTCAAATCAAAAACACTATTGCCAAATACAAATGTAGAAGAAGTAACAGAAGAATTTAAAGAAGAAATAATTAATAAATTATATGACTATAAAGAATATAAAGAATTTAGTGAAAAATTAAAAGAATTAGCAATTAAAAGAAGTACCAAATATGCTAAACAACCAAGTGATTGTCATGAATTTGTAAGCTATGAAGATTATAAAAATATGGGAAGTGCTGATGATTTAAAGCTAGCATTAGAAAAAGTATTACAAAATTTAAATGATATGAAACCAATAGAAACAAAAGTAACATATAAAGAATATTCTGTATATGAAAGAAGTAAAGAAATAAAACAAATTATTTTTAATAAAAAAAGAGTATTATTTAATGAATTATTTAAAGTTAATTCAAAAGACTATATAGTAGTAACTTTTTTATCAATTTTAGATTTAGCACGAAACCATGAAATTAGAATTGAACAAGAAAATAATTTTTGCGATATTTATTTGCTAGGGGGTGTATTGTGAATTACAGTGAAATTTTAGAAGGATTGCTATTTTTAGCAGGTGACGAAGGAATAAGTGAAAATGAAATAAAAAAAATACTAAATTTGGATAAAATTGAAGATATAGTAAATAAATTATCAAAAAAATATGAAACAAATAGTGGATTAGAATTAATTAAATATGGTTCAAATTATAAATTAGTCACTAAAAGCAAATATTCTGAATATTTTAAGAAATTAGCTGACAATTATGCTGTTGGCCCAGTAAGTCAAGCAGGATTAGAAATACTTGCTATAATAGCTTATAATGAACCAATAACAAGAATCCAAATTGATGAAATAAGAGGCGTAAATAGTAGTTATGCCTTAAGAAAACTATTAGTTCGGGGATTAATAACTGAATGCGGTAAATCTGATGTAGCAGGACACCCAATATTATATAAAATAACCGATAGATTTTTAGATTATTTTGGTTTAAAATCAAAAAATGATTTAATACCAGTAAATAAAGAATTTGAAATAATAGAAGATGTTGATTTATTTACAACAAAATATAAAGAAAATGTTTGAAAACAATTATAAATGTGGTATAATTGTTTTATGCACGTGTGGCGGAATGGTAGACGCGGCAGACTCAAAATCTGCTGGAGGTAACTTCGTGGGGGTTCAAGTCCCTTCACGTGCACCAATATGTAATTTATTAAGATAAAATCTTGAATTCAATATATCTATATTTTATAGGTAGAAATATAGCAAAAAAATAAGTAATATAGTAAATTTATTTAAAAAATTTATAAATAAGGTTGACACATACAAAAAAGTTGTGCTATAATCTACCTTGTAAATTGGTTTTGGAGAAATACCCAAGTTCGGTTGAAGGGACTAGTCTTGAAAACTAGGAGGTCGGCGACGGCGCGGGGGTTCGAATCCCTCTTTCTCCGCCATTAATGTTATCGCGGGATGGAGCAGTTTGGTAGCTCGTTGGGCTCATAACCCGAAGGTCGATGGTTCAAATCCGTCTCCCGCAACCATATTGGTCTCGTGGTGTAGTGGTTATCACGTCTGCCTGTCACGCAGAAGATCGCGAGTTCGAACCTCGTCGAGACCGCCATTTTTTTTTGGCTACGTAGCTCAGTCGGTAGAGCAGAGGACTGAAAATCCTCGTGTCGGTGGTTCGATTCCGCCCGTAGCCACCATCTTTTTGAGCGCTCGTAGCTCAGCTGGATAGAGTGTTTGGCTACGAACCAAAAGGTCAGGGGTTCGAATCCCTTCGGGCGCACCATATATAATCGGAAAATAGCACAATTTGGTAGTGCACTACGCTTGGGACGTAGGGGTTGCAGGTTCAAATCCTGTTTTTCCGACCATTTAGTTAATCAAACTTGAGATAAACTCAAGTTTTTTGTTGAAATTTGCTATTTAAAATTATTGTTTATTATAAATAATTGTGTTATAATCACATTAGATGTTGATTTTACATCATAGGAGGGTAAAAATGAAAAATAAAAAATCAGATAAAACAATAATCGAAACAAAAGAAAATAGTTTTTTATCATTTATATGTGAACCTAAAACAATAGGAACATTTATGATAGGATTAGTGATTGGTTTAGTTGTTATGCGTTTATGTTTTCCAGAAAGAATTGCTAAATTAGCAGATGGAACAGAAGTTGTAGTATCATACAATGATAAAGAAATAACAGCTGATACACTATATGAAGATATGAAAGAATATTTTTCAGTAAATGTATTGTTAAATGATGTTGATATGGGTATATTAGATGCAAAATACGGAAATTCAGATGAAAGAAAAGAATCAGCTGAATATAATACCAAATATTACATCGATATGTACAAGGATTATTATGGTTACTCTGAAGAAGAAGCAATAAAAGCATTAGGATTTACAGCACGAGATGAATTATATGAATATTTTGAATTAGATTTTTTAAGAAAAAAATATTATGATGAATATTTAAATGGTGAAATAACTGATAAAACAATAAATAAGTATTATAAAGATAAAGTATATGGAGATTACAATACAAAACATATCTTGGTAAAAGTTGCAACTGATGCAACAACAAAAGAAAAAAAAGAAGCTAAAAAATTAGCAGAAAAGATAATAAAAAAATTAAATAGTGGTTCAACTTGGGATGAAGTGACGGAAGAATATAAAGATAAAATAACTGCAGAAGATCTAGGAGTGAAAACATATAAAGACAGTATAGATGAAGCATATGTTAAAGCTGCACTTGCTTTGAAAGTTGATACATATTCTAAAAAACCAGTATTAGGAAGTTATGGTTACCATATAATTTATAAAGTTGCTCAAGAAGAAAAGAAACCATTAGAAGAAATAAAGGACGATGTTGTCAGTTTAATAAAAAAAGATATGGAAAAAGAAGATCCAAAATTACTATATAAAGTATTAGTAGGATTAAGAAAAGAAGCAAATTTAAAAATATATGATACAAAATTAAATGAAGAATATAACTATTTAATAGCATCATATAAATAAAGAGCGAATTAATCATCGCTCTTTTTCTTTAACTCACTAATACCTTTAAAAGCTTCTAAAACTTCAATTGGCATTGCAAATAAAATTGTATTTGACTGATCAGAAGAAACATCATTAATAGTTTCAAGAGTTCTTAAATGTAAAGCACCAGGAGTTGAGCCAAGAAGCACAGCAGCTTTTTTTAAATTTTCAGCAGCTTCAACTTCACCTTCGGCTTTGGTAATAACAGCTTGTTTTTCTCTTTCAGCTTCCGCAGCCCTTGCAATAACTCTTTTCATTTCTTCTGGTAATGAAATATCCTTAAGTTCAACATTTTCGACCTTTACTCCCCAAGGATCAGAAGCTTCATCGACAATCTTTTGAATTGTGTTTGAAATTTTTTCTCTTTCTGTTAAAAGTTCATCGAGAGTAACTGTACCAACAGTATTTCTCATAGTTGTTTGAGCAAGTTGACTAACAGCGTAATGAAAATTTTCAACTTCAAGAATAGCTTTAGCAGCATCAAAAATTTTATAGTAAACAACAGCATTAATGCCAATTGAAACATTATCTTTAGTTATAGCTTCTTGATTAGGAACATCAACAACTTTGGTTCTAATATCAATTTTCTTGTAAGATTGAAAAATAGGCATAACAAAATTTATACCAGGATTCATAATTTTAGAATATTTACCTAAAGTAAATTTAATTCCCCTCTCATATTCATTGATTTGTTTCAAAGAACTTAAAAATATTAAAATTACTATAATAATTATAATATAACTCATATTACCTCCTTCAAAGTAATTATATCACATTTACATAAAAAAAATAAACTTAAAAAAATATATTTCTTTTAGATTTGTTTTGTGGTATACTTTTAAATATAGGAAAGGATTGGATATAATGACAATTGATCAAATATTTTCATTTTTACGAAATTTACTAGACACGTTAATCGTTTGGTTATCAATATATTTTGTATTAAAAAGTTTAAGAAAAAATGTTAAAATGATACTTCTATTTAAAGGAATATTAATAATAGCTTTTTTAAAAATAATAAGTGATTTATTAGGTTTACCAACAATAGGTTATTTATTAAATTATGTTATAATGTGGGGGCCATTAGCGCTAATAATAATATTCCAACCAGAAATAAGAAATGTTCTTGAACAATTAGGAAGAAGTCAATTATTAGGAAGACATAAAATATTAACTGTAGATGAAAGAGAAAAATTAGTTTATGAAGTAATAAGTGCGACAGAAACATTAAGGAAAAATAGAATAGGTGCCTTAATGGTATTTGAAAGAGACAATAGTTTAGCTGAATATATTGAAAAATCTCATAAAATATATGCTGACATTTCAAGTGAATTACTCATTGCAATATTTTTTCCAAATAATCCATTACACGATGGTGGTGTTATAATACAAGGAGATAAAATATCATCAGCAGGTGCTGTATTTCCAACAAGTGATAATGTAAAAATAAGCAAAAGATTAGGCACAAGACATAGAGCAGCACTTGGTATAGCTGAAGAAACAGACTGTATATCATTAGTCGTATCTGAAGAAACAGGAAGATTATCACTTGCGTTTGGCGGCGAACTTCATTATAATCTTACATTAGATGAAGTAAAAATGATGCTTTTAGAAGAATTAAGACCTAAAAAATCATTATTTGTTGAGGAGGAAGATGTAGATGAAGAAAATAATTAATTCAATCCTTAACTTCTTTGATAGAATATTTGTCGTTCCAATGACAAAAATAGTTTATAAATTAAGAAATTCGTTTAGTTCATCGAACTGGCGATTTGAAGCATGGTTATCAAAAAGTAATACATTATTATATATTGCTTTAACAGTTGCAATTATATTATCAGTAGCAGTAAATCAAAAATTACTAGTTTATTCTGAAAATAATGCAATAGTATTGCATGATCAACCAGTTGAAGTTAAATATAACGAAGAAGCCTATGTAGTGGAAGGATTACCATCAACGGTAGAAGTAACATTAATAGGTAATAGTTCAAATCTTTATTGGGCAAAACAATCAAATACACATAAAATAACAATAAATTTAAATGATTTGAAACCTGGACAACATAAAGTGGATGTAATATATGAAAATGTATTAAAAAACATAGATTATAGTGTTAATCCATCAACAGTAACAGTTTGGATATATCCAAAAGTATCATCAACAAAATCATTAACTTATGATTTATTACACATTGATGAACTAGACAAAAGATTAAATATAGATAGCGTTACTTTGGATGCTGATCAAGTAGTAATTAAAGGATCAGAAGAACAAATAAATAAAGTAGCAAACGTTAAAGCCTTAATTGATGTTAATAATTTTGATACCCAAAATGTAGGTGAAACTGTAATAAAAAACATACCAATAAAGGCATATGATGCAAATGGTAATGTTGTAAATGTTGAAATAGTACCAGAAAAAGTAAATGCTAATATTGAAATATCATCACCAAGTAAAGAAGTACCAATTAAAATAATTCCAGTTGGAAATGTTACATTTGGTAAAGCTATAAGTGCAATTGATACAAGTGTGGTTAGAGTAACTGCTTATGGTAGTGCAGATGCTTTGGCAGATTTGGAATATATACCTATTGAAGTAGATGTTTCAAATTTAAGCACAAGTATAGACAAAAAAATAGAAATACCAAAACCAACAGGTGTAAACTCATTAAGTGCAAATAATTTAACAGTAAAAATTGCAATTGCTGCATCAACAAGTAGAGATGTTGATAAAGTACCTGTTAATGCTAAAAATGTTGGTGAAGGATTAGCCGTAAATTTAACACCAAATGCTTTCATAAGTGTGTCCGTATCAGGCGTTGAAAGTGTTATTGAAAATTTACAACCATCAGACATAACAGCATACGTTGATTGTTCAGGATTAAAAGAAGGTGAACATGAATTAGATATCAAAGTTGAAGGTAGTGATTTAAAAGCAACATATACACCAAAAACATTGAAAGTTAAAGTAACGATAACATCTAAAAAATAAAATTCTACGAAAGTAGAATTTTTTCAATCAGCAAATTTATAAAAATAAATGCCTATATTAATTAAACCACAAATACCAACAATTGAATAAATTACTCTAGAAAAAATTGTATTCGCACCAGCAATTGCTTCAACTAAATTAAAATTAAAAAAACCAATTAATCCCCAGTTAATCGCTCCAATTATTGTAAAAATAAGTGCAATCTTTTGAAATGTTTTCATAAATCTCCTTTCATATATATTTTGGTAAAATATTCTATTATTATTCATAAGCTATTCAATAATTCATATAATTTATTGAATACTTGAGGTGAGAAATGAAAAAAATATTAATTGTTATTTGCAGTGTGTTTCTTGTTGCATGTTCAAAATCTTCAAATGCCTTAAAGGAAATAACCAAAAATATAAACAATAGTAATAGTTATTATCTAGAAGGTACACTAGAAGTAATGAATGGTGATGATTCATCATTCTATAATGTAAAAGTATCATATAAAAAAGATAATCTATTTAAAGTAAGTTTAACAAATCAAATAAATAATCATGAACAAATTATCTTGAGAAATACAGATGGTGTTTATGTTTTAACGCCATCGATAGGCAAGAGTTTCAAATTCCAGAGTGATTGGCCATATAACAATTCTCAAATATATTTATTACAAACATTATTAAATGATATTAATAATAATGAATATACATATAAAGAAACAAACGATGAATATACATATACAACAAATGTAACATATTCAAATGACAAAAATTTAGTAAAACAAGATATCATTTTTGGAAAAGACTATAAAATAAAATCAGTATTAGTATATGATAAAAATGAATCAATAAAAATGAAAATGATATTTAAAACAGTAGATATGAATAAAAATTATGATTCTTCATATTTTACTCTAGAAGAAAATATGAAATCATCTAAAACGGAAGAAAGTACCGCAAATTTAAAAGATATAGTATATCCAATGTATGTGCCAAGTGATACATATTTAACAAATAAGGAAACAATTGATACAAGTAATGGTAAAAGAGTTATATTAACATTTACAGGTAATAAACCATTTACATTTATACAAGAAAACGTGTCTTTAACTAATGTAACTCTATTAATAGATGGTGATTTTGTATTATTAAATGATGTAATTGGTAATGTAAGTGAAAATGAAGTATCATGGATAAGCAATGGCATTGAATATTACATAACTAGTGATGTTTTATCAAAACAGGAAATGATAGAAATTGCATCATCGGTAGGATTACTAGCAGTTTCCAAGTAATTTTCTAAAAAAATCCTTGTTTCTTCTAATAATTTATTATATAATTATTTTTGGGTGAACAAAATATGAAAAAAGGAAATAAAAATCGTCGCAACACTCCAAAAAAAATAAATTATAGCAGTGATAATCAATTAATGACACTATTTAAAATTATAATTATACTTGTAGTAATATTGGGAGCTTTTTATGGAATAACACTATGGCGTACAACAGATAAAACGAAAACAGATAAAAAAACTGAAGAAACAGAAATACAATATGACGAAATATTAATTGGAACATTATTAGCACAAAATACAAACGAATACTATGTATTAGTAGCTGATAAAAAAGCAAATGATTACACTAAATATGATAATTATATAGAAACCCTTTCAGGAAATAGCAAATCAAGACTATATACAGCAGATAAAGGAAGCGTGTTTAATAAAACATATATAGCTGAAGAAACAAATGTAAAAGACTATATTGGAAAAACAAAAATAGATGGAATACGAATTAATGACGATTGCCTATTACATATTAAAAAAACAAAAAATAAAAAAGGCGATAGAGTGGCAAAAATTACAGAAGTTTTTGTTGGCGACGAGAAAATATTGAAACAATTTAACAAATTAGTAGAGGATAAATAGTCCTTTACTTTTTTTAGAATTAAATGTATAATTTTATAAGAGTGGTGATAAGATGAAAAAACAGATAAAAAAAATTTGGAATAAATTGAAAAAATTTTTTAAACCGAAAGAAAATGACGACAATAATTTTTCAATAACGGAAGTCTGCTTAATAATACTTTGCACAACAATAATAAGCATATTAGTAGGAATATTGTTGGATAAAAATTTATTTCGAAGTGAAAATAAATACAGCAATCAACTAAAAGAATTAATAAACAATTATCAGTATATTGTTGACTCATATTATGATGAAGTAGATGAGGATAAATTAGTTGACGCAGCAATAAATGGAATAATCAACGAATTAGGTGACACATACAGCAATTATTTTTCTGAATCAGAAGCTGATAATTTTGATAAAATGCTTACAGGATCATACGAGGGAATAGGTGTTCAAATCGGACAATATGCAAATGGCGATATAGTAGTAGCAAATGTATTTGAAAATTCAAGTGCCGCAGAAGCAGGAGTAAAAGTAGGAGATATTATAAAAAAAATAAATGACAAAGATTTAACTGGATTATCAACAAAAGATGCAGTAAATATAATAAAAGAACAAACAAGTGAAAAAGTGACACTCGATGTAATAAGAAATGATGAAGAAAAGCAACTAGAAGTAATAAGAAAAAAAGTCGTATTAAAATCAGTAAATTATGAAATACTTGAAAAAAATGAAAAAAAAGTAGGATATATATATATTAGTATATTTTCCCTAAATACATCACTTCAAGTAAAAGAAGCATTAGAGCAGCTTGAAAACAATGTTGATTCTATAATAATAGATGTGAGGGATAATAGTGGTGGTCATTTAACTAGTGCTGAAGAAATATTATCGTTGTTTTTAGATTCTAGTAACATTATATATAAAATGGACGTAGGTGGAAAAATTACACCATATTATAGCAAAGGCAGCAAAACCAAAAAATACCCTGTAGCAATAATAATAAATGGTGAAAGTGCATCTGCATCAGAAATGTTAGCAATAGCAATGCAAGAAAAATATGGTGCAAAAATAGTAGGAGTTAATAGCTTTGGAAAAGGTACTGTTCAACAAAAAATAGAATTATCAACAGGAGCAAGCTATAAAGTAACAACAAAAAAATGGCTATCACCAAACGGAAATTGGATAAATGAAATAGGCGTTACACCAGATATATATATAGAAGGAAGCAAAGAGTGGTATAATTTATCACATGAAAAAGATGTACAATTACAGAAAGCACTTGAAGAAATAACAAAATAATTTTCAAAATATAAAGATAAACGAAAGTTTATCTTTTCTTTTGACATAAAATTAGATATAATTATTTAGGAAGAAGGATTATAATGAATAGATTATGTATAGGGGATAAACTACAAATACAATGCTATAAACACAATAAAGAACTTCATAGAATGTGGAAAGAAGCAGTAGTCCTTGATGAAGGAAAAGATTATTTAATTTGCGGAAATGATAAAACAACAGTTATTGAATCAAGTGGAAATACATGGAAAACAAAAGAACCAGCAATAATGTATTTCTTTAAAGACAAATGGTTTAATGTAATAGCACAATTAAAAAAAGATGGCATATACTTTTATTGTAATATAGCAACACCATATATTATAGAAGATCAAATGATTAAATATATAGATTATGATTTAGATTTAAGAATTTTTCCAAGTGGAGATTTTAAAATATTAGATTGTTTAGAATATAATTATCACAAAAGAGTAATGTATTATTCTGAAGATTTAGACAAAGTAATCAGATTATCATTGGATGAATTAATTAGTTTATATAAAAATAAAAGTCAAATATTTGAAAAAGAAAATATTTTAAAATATTATGAACAATATATAAAATTAAAAGAAGAAGGAATGGAATATAATAATTAATATATTAAAAATACAAAAAATAAACTGAAAATGCCAAATTATCCGTGTAAAATAAAACAAAAAAACATTTTTTTTTAAAAAATGTCGAAAAAATAAAAAAAATTAAAAAAAGGTATTGACTTGACCATTATAAAATGGTAAGATTGAGATGTTTTGTGCAAGGAACATATTTCCAAAAGCACAAATAAAAAGTTCTTTAAAAAATTTTAAAAAACTTTAAAAAAAGTATTGACTTGTTTATTTCAAGGTGGTATATTATTGATACCTTGAAGGAGAAATCATCTTTTTTTAAGGAAAATACAAAATTTAAAAAAGTTTAATTTATGCTTGACAAATAAGCCTGCATTTGATATTATATATGCAGCTTGATTGAAAAAGCGAAATGATCTTTGAAAACTGAGCAAAATGTCAATTCAAATTTAGTTAGGACAAATTTTTATTTAAGAATTCAATTTTTTTTATGAGAGTTTGATCCTGGCTCAGGATGAACGCTGGCGGCATGCCTAAGACATGCAAGTCGAACGAAGAAGCCTAATGAAGATTGAGTGCTTGCACAAAATTGGATTTAGATACTTCTTAGTGGCAGACGGGTGAGTAACACGTAGGTAATCTACCTTGAAGACTGGGACAACGTTTGGAAACGAACGCTAATACCGGATAATTCGTAAACGGAAAACTGTTTATGCTAAAAGGTGCTTCGGCATCACTTCGAGATGAGCTTGCGGTGTATTAGCTAGTTGGTGAGGTAATGGCCCACCAAGGCAACGATGCATAGCCGGACTGAGAGGTCGAACGGCCACATTGGGACTGAGACACGGCCCAGACTCCTACGGGAGACAGCAGTTAGGAATATTCGTCAATGGGGGAAACCCTGAACGAGCAATGCCGCGTGAGTGATGACGGTCCTTTGGATTGTAAAACTCTGTTGTATGGGAAAAATGACTAGGTTAGGAAATGAACCTGGTGTGATGGTACCATACCAGAAAGCCCCGGCTAACTACGTGCCAGCAGCCGCGGTAATACGTAGGGGGCGAGCGTTATCCGGATTTATTGGGCGTAAAGCGTGCGTAGGCGGTTTATTAAGTTTAAGATAAAAGCCCGGGGCTCAACTCCGGTTCGTCTTAAAAACTGGTAGGCTTGAGTGTGGTAGAGGTAAATGGAATTTCTAGTGTAGCGGTGAAATGCGTAGATATTAGAAGGAACACCAGTGGCGAAGGCGATTTACTGGGCCATAACTGACGCTGAGGCACGAAAGCGTGGGGAGCAAATAGGATTAGATACCCTAGTAGTCCACGCCGTAAACGATGAGTACTAAGTGTCGGGAAACCGGTGCTGAAGTTAACACATTAAGTACTCCGCCTGAGTAGTACGGTCGCAAGGCTGAAACTCAAAGGAATTGACGGGCACCCGCACAAGCGGTGGAGCATGCTGTTTAATTCGAAGATACGCGAAGAACCTTACCTAGACTTGACATCCCCGGCAAAGCTATGGAAACATAGTGGAGGTTACCCGGGTGACAGGTGGTGCATGGTTGTCGTCAGCTCGTGTCGTGAGATGTTCGGTTAAGTCCGATAACGAGCGCAACCCTCGTCCTTAGTTGCTAACAGTAAGATGAGAACCCTAAGGATACTGCCGGTGACAAACCGGAGGAAGGTGGGGATGACGTCAAATCATCATGCCCCTTACGTCTAGGGCAACAGGCGTGCTATAATGGCCGGTATAATGAGATGCAATCTCGTGAGAAGGAGCAAAACTCTAAAGCCGGTCTCAGTTCGGATTGAAGTCTGCAACTCGACTTCATGAAGCTAGAATCGCTAGTAATCCCGAATCAGAATGTCGGGGTGA
>CAKPQS010000006.1 GCA_934179675.1 uncultured Bacilli bacterium | reverse complement strand
GTGAGACAGTTCGGTCCCTATCCGTCGTGGGCGTAGGAAAATTGAGGAGAGCTGTTCCTAGTACGAGAGGACCGGAACGGACATACCTCTGGTGTATCTGTTGTCACGCCAGTGGCAGTGCAGAGTAGCTATGTATGGAATGGATAAACGCTGAAAGCATCTAAGCGTGAAGCCAACTTCAAGATGAGTTTTCCCATATTTTATATAGTAAGATCCCATGAAGACTACATGGTTGATAGGTTAGAGGTGGAAGCGTAGTAATACGTTGAGCTGACTAATACTAATAGATCGAGGATTTAATCCTATATTTATTGATTTTTACTAAAATGATTTAGAATTATGTTGCACACATTATCTTAGTTTTCAGAGAATTATTATTAATTCTTAAATTAGTAACGATAGCAGTGAGGGTACACCTGTTCCCATCCCGAACACAGAAGTTAAGCTCACTTACGGCGAAAATAGTGATAAGCGAAAATAGCAAGTTGCTAATTTTTTTTTGCTTTTTTTTTTATATAAAAATAAAAGAAAGTATTGAATTAGACTTATATATTTTATATAATTAATATTGGTGATAAGAAATGAATTATAAAATAAATACGCACAATGAAATTGAAACAATGGAAATAGCACAAAATATAGAATCTGAAAAATTTCCTAATATGGTTATATGTTTAGATGGTGAATTAGGAAGCGGAAAAACAGTATTTACTAAAGGATTTGCACAAGCTTTAGGAATAGAAGAAATAATTACATCTCCAACATATACAATTATAAAAGAATATCCAAATGGTGAAATGCCACTATATCACATGGATGTATATAGATTAGATGGTAATTATGAAGGAATAGGAATAGAAGAATATTTTACCAAAGGAGGAGTTGTTATAATAGAATGGGCAGAAACAATTAAGGATATTTTACCAAAAGAAAGACTAGATATTAAATTCAAAATAATAGATGAAGAAAAAAGAGTTTTAATATTCACACCTCATGGAAAAAAATATGAAGAATTATTAGAGGTTTCACTATGAACTACCTGTTTTTAGACACAGCATCAAGTAGAGTAATAATAGCATTTATACAAAATAACAAAATTATTTTTAATGTTAATTTAAAAAATGATAATAACTTATCAAGTAAGCTAATTGTATTAATAGATGAAAATTTTAAAAAAAATAACCTAAAACCAACAGACATCAATAAAATATTTGTTGTTAATGGTCCTGGCTCATTTACTGGTATTAGATGTGGAGTTACAGTAGCAAAAACATTGGCATTTTTATTAAATATTGAAATTGCAACAATATCAGAATTGGAGACTATGGCAAGTGGTTATGAAGAAGATGTTTGTACGCTAATAGATGCAAGAAGAGGATATGTATTTGCTGGAATATATAACGGTGTAAAAAATATTATTCCAGATAAATATATAAAGTTCGATGATATTATAACTTTTTTTAAAGGTAAATTAGTATCATATGATTTTGAAAATTTTTATGAACCTAAAGTCGATATTTTAAAGTTAATAAATAAACATAAAGATGAAAGTATAAATCCTCATTTATTAGTTCCTAATTACTTAAAAAAAACAGAAGCAGAGGAAAAACTCGATGCTAATAGAAATTAATAATTATAGTGATATTAAAATATGCGATTACCAATTTTCGTATAATGATTTTGAAAAAGTATATGGCTATTATATTGAAAAAGAACTTGTAGGAGTTATCGATTTCTCATTAATTTATGATAGAATCGAAATTAATTATATATTTGTAAAAGAAAATTATAGAAGAAATGGTATTGCAAGTAAAATGTTGGAATATGTAATTTCATATAAAGTAAGCATTTCATTAGAAGTTGATGAAAAGAATATAAAAGCACTTAAATTATATGAAAAATATGGATTTCAAAAGAAAGCAATAAGAAAAAATTATTATGGAAATAATAATGGTATTTTAATGATAAGGTGATATATATGTATATAATGGCATTTGAATCTAGTTGTGATGAAACTAGTATATCAATAATAAAAAATGGTGTTGAAGAAATAGCTACTTCTGTAGTTACTCAAATGTACACACATGCAAATTATGGTGGAGTTGTACCTGAAATAGCAAGTCGTATGCACGTTGAAAGTATAACTTTAGTAATTGAAGATGTTTTAAAAAAGGCAAATATGAAGATGGAACAAATTGATGCATTTGCCGTAACTTACGGACCAGGATTAATAGGTTCATTATTAATAGGATTACTTGCTGCTAAAACATGTTCATTTGTTTATAATAAACCTTTGATTAAAGTAAATCATATGGCAGGCCATATATACGCAAATAATTTAGTAAAAAGATTAGAATTTCCATTAATTGCACTTGTTGTAAGTGGTGGTCATACAGACCTTTATTACATGAAGGAAGATTATAATTTTAAAAGAATAGGCGGAACACTTGATGATGCTGTAGGAGAAGCTTATGATAAAGTTGCACGTATATTAGGATTACCATATCCAGGTGGACCAGGAGTAGATTCATTAGCGCATATAGGAAATGATACATACAATTTACCTTTACCACTTGACGATGAAAGTTATAATTTCAGTTTTAGTGGTTTAAAAAGTGCAGTTATAAATTTAAAACATAATGAAGAACAAAGAGGAAATGAAATAATAAAGGAAAATTTAGCTTGTTCATTTCAAAATAGAGTTATTAACATTTTAGTAAAAAAAACAATGAGAGCATTAAAAGAATATAATACAAATAGACTAATAATAGCAGGTGGAGTAAGCGCGAATAAAGGATTAAGAGAGTCATTTATTAAAAAATGTAAGGAAAATAATATTGAATTAATTTTGCCAGAAATGAAGTATTGCACTGATAATGGTGCAATGATTGGTGCTGCAGCATATTATGCATATCAAAAAGGTGATATAGCCGATTTAAGTTTAAATGCTGATGCAGGATTAAGGTTATAATTATGAATATAAATTTATATGATAAAATAAGAGCATGCTATTTAGCCTATATAAATGAAAAAAATAAGCTAAAAAAATTGTATTATTTTGAACTTTTAAAACAATATATATTAAAAGAAAAGGAATTAAATAATGGAAATAAAAAATACAGCCTTGGTGGATAGATTATTAAAAATTGTAATAGAAATTGTTAATAATTCTTTTTGTAGATCGTGTAAAAGATATTCAAATAATATTGAATGTACTAATTGCAAAGAAGAAAACAAAAATCTGAAGAAATTATTTGTAGAACTAGAGCTAATTTTATCAGAGATTAAATCATTAAATCAAGAAAATAAAACAATTGATTTAATATTGTATTCTTTAAAGAACTATCCAATTAATAATTTATTATCCTTTATAAAAGACTTTGATATAAACAGTTTTATTAACAAAATTGTTGATAAAATTCAAAAAAATATGAATTTTGATGAAGAAGAAATAATTAATTTATCGATCTTGTTAAAAACAAGAGTAATAAATAACAGTGTTATTAACAATTTTGTTATTTTAAATTGTTTATATTGTAAAAATTTTTTTGATATAGATACTATAAAAAGTGTAATATGTATGTTTGCAGAAACAATTTATGATGCTAAAAAAATGAATTTGATATGTAGAGTAGACAATAAAAATTCACACGAAAGCTTAAACGAAAATATTATTTATTTAAATCATGATGAAATCGAAAGATTCATGCATGGAGAAATGGATGTTTTATTTTCATTATTTCATGAATATGTGCGTGTTGAGCAATATTATAGACAAGTTATTTTACAGTCGTCAAGTGTAGAAGATATTAAGCAAATAAAAGAACGCATAATAAGAAAATATAATCCAAAATTTTTTGATGATAATAAATATGTTTATTCTATAGAAAAAGAAATGAATATAAATGGTAATATGTATTTATTGAAATATTTAGATAGTATCAATTTTCCAATGATATCTTATGAAGATATTAAAATAATTATAGATAATGATTTTAAAAATGATGTTGCTAATTTTAAAATTGTTTGTGAAGACAATATAATGTTTGACAATGAATTTAATAAAGTTGTAAAAGCAAGTGATTTTAATTTCTTTCCTCAATTAAAATATGAGTATAAAATTAAAGACTCTTTTGTTGTTTCAAGAAATATTGATGAGATAGATAATGATATTGAATATATTAAAGAAAACTTTTATTACAATATATATGATAAAAAGATATTAATTGATATATATGAAGATATAATACAAAGGCATCAATTTAAATTGAAAAATATTAATTATTAAACTATTAATATTGAATTATAAATAATTGTTTGTTTATAAAAGTGCAAAAGAGGTGTACGAATGGAAACATATATTGAAATAATAAATATAGTAAGCTTTATTTTATTTATTATAAATATGTTATTGTATAAATTTAATAGTAATTGTCAAATTGATAATTTATTAATGATAATATCATTTTTAGGTGGTTCATTAGGTATTATAATTGCAATATTATTATTTGATAGAAAAGCTGTTAAAGTTACAATGATGTCTAGAGTATTTGTAATATGCATGTTTATAATTCAATTACTATTATTTGTAATGTTTAAATTCTATAATGACTATAAAATAACATTTGATATTTGGGAATTATTTAATGAACATAAAATATTATTAGTATATTTAGGAATAATAAATTTTATAACTTTTACAATATTCGCACTAGATAAAATTAAAGCAATATCAGGTAAATGGCGATACAAAATTGTTACTTTATTAGGTTTGTGTTTTGCAGGTGGTTCAATTGGTGGATTACTTTCGATGTATATATTTAAACATAAAACTAATGTGGATTATTTTACCTGGGGAATACCAATAATAATGATTATGCAAGTTGTTGTAAGTATATTTTTAGTAAATATATTGTGATACAAATTTCCCCCTGAAGAGAGCATTTAAACGTGCTCTCATTTTTTGTGCCCACTTTATAAGGGTTTGCGAGCATATAGAAGATTGAAAATAATTCTTGGGAACAACTCGGGAACAAGTTTTGTTAAATTTGCATGATTATTGCAGACATTTGAGAGATAAAGTAGTATAATGTAATTATAGAGTTCTATACAATTTAAAGTATAGAGTTTTTTCTTTTATAAGGAGGATATTACATGGATGCACAATTGGAAAAATTAAAGAAAGACATAAGAAAATCTTTAGCAGATGGTGAAGCGGTACTTGCATTAGATCGATTACATACTTTTACTATCAAAAAAATTAGAAGTTATTGTTTATTGCATAATATTGATATTTTAAATGATAAAAATGAAGGACTACCTTTACATAGTTTAATGGGCATGCTAATAAAGTATTATTCAAGTGAAAATCAAATTAGTGAATTTAGTATTCAAGCATTAAAACAATCTATATCCATTTTTGAAAAGTTTAATGATATAAGAAATAATAAAAGTTATGCACATGATAATAATGTTTTATCAAATGAGGAATCTTTATATGTTGTCAATTGCATAATCAATACACTTAATTTTTTGAATTATTTAGAAACAGGGGAATCACAGTTAATTAGTTCAAGTATAGTTAATTTAGATGAAATATATAAATATATTTGTATGAATTATGCTACTACTACTAAAGAAATTGCTAATAATTTTAATATTTCCATTGAAGAAACTAAGGATATGTTAATGGAACTATATAAAGTTAATGAAATAATAAGACCTGCTAGTATAGATCAAATTGCAGAAGATGATGATTGTCAGTGGTCAAAAGTGAGGTAATATGGCAACAATTAGTAATATTTATAATTTGAATAAAACACAATTAGAATTAGATTTTGTAAATATTGATACTGAAAAAGATATTCCTTTATTTGTTGATTCAACGTTAATAGCAAAATGTAACTCTGATTTTACAGTGGCATGTAACGACTTGTTACAAGATTTTTTCTCATATTTAATTGGTCTGTTAAAAAACAATATGGATGATAAAGCAAGAATGATTTGTACCAGAATAGGCGAAGTAAATGAAACACATCTTGGATTATCAAAGAATAAATCAAGAGGGAAAGGTATTGGACAAAGTGGTACTTTGGATATTTTTACACAATTAAAGAATAGTAAGGCTATAGAATATGGTGTATTAGAAAATATTGAGGACTTGAGAATATTTATTGAAAATATAGACAGAGATAAATTGTCAGATTTAATAACAAATATTATCAGAATAAAACTCTTAGAATATACAATTGAACAATGTGAGTTAAATAATATTCCTCTTACTAAAAATGTACCATCAGGGTATTATTGGAATATGGAAACCCACAAATGGGAAAACAAATATATTGATAGGTTGGTAGTAGATAATACACCTGTATTATTAGTACCAAAATCAATTATAAGCTTCTGTGAAACATATACACCATCAAAATATAGACAACATTTTATTTTAAATTTTTTACAAAAGGAAAATATTGAAAACGAAACATCTTTGGTAAAAATTAGAAAAATAACAAAAGAAAGATATGTTACAAAAAAGTCTATTATTGAAAAAGAACCAGTAATGGATAAAAAATATATCTTGGATTTTACAATTAAACACCCAGAAATTTTTAACAATTTTAAGAGTAAAAACAAGAATACTAATTGTATGAATGGAGAACTATTGACTGAGGTTAATTATGAAGATGTATGTAATTTTATGATAGAAAAATTAAAGTCCATTCCAGTTGGAACAGATAGTGCTTCTGATTATCATAACTTAATGATAGGAATATATGAGTTCTTAACTTATCCAGATTTATCTAATCCACGAAAAGAGGAAAAAATCCACGAGGGAAGAAAAAGAATTGATATTATTTTTTCCAATATAGCTGAAGAGGGCTATTTTGCAGTAATATCAGATAAGATTAAGATGACAAGCCCACAAATAATAATCGAATGTAAAAACTATAAAAATGATCCACAGAATCCAGAATTAGATCAATTGCTTGGAAGATTTAGCACCAGAAGAGGACAAATTGGTATATTATCGTGTAGGACAATTGAAAAGTATGATAAGTTTATTAATAGTTGTGCAGATACCTATTTAGATGAGCATGGTTTGATTTTACCAATAACAGATGCAGATATAATTAGAGCATTAGAATGTTATGAACATGCACATAAAGAATTCTTAAATGTACTTCAAGAAAAAACAAGTTTAATAGTGTCTAAAGTATAAAAATAACCGGTGACTAATTATCATCGGTTTTATTATTATCTAAATTATCAATTACAGCTACTACTTCATCTAAAGTACTTGTAAATAGGTGTGAATAAGTTTTTAATGTTTCTTCAACTTTTGTATGGCCTAAGTATTTTGCTACAACTTGAACATTAGCACCTTTATTAACCAGAAGAGAGGCACAAGAATGTCTGAAATCATGTAATCGAATTTGTTTAACATTAGCTAATTTGCAGTTAACATTTTTATGATTAGTAAGTGTATTACTACATACAGGAAGCATATCTCCAGCTACGAAGAAATCATTATTAAATCCAGGTAACTTTTCTGCCTCATTTTTCATCGTTTTAAGGTCATTTGTGAGGACTTGTGGCATCTTTAATATTTCTTATACTACTTTTAGTTTTTGGAACCGAGAATCGCCAATTTTTAACGGATCCACAACGGTCATTAATTTGCTTGGTTATACTTAAAGTTCTATCTTTAAAATTGATATCTTTCCATTGTAATCCTCTAAGCTCACCACGTCTTAATCCACAGTAATATAAAATCTCGAAAATACCAATCCATTTGATATCAGTTTCAACAGAAAGAAATTGTTTGAATTCTTCATAAGTAAAAAACAATTGTTCTTTAGGGAATTCATTAGGATCATTAAAGTTATACATTTTAGGGTATACCTTAGCGAAGTTAAATTCATGCCATGCAGTATCATAATTCAAAATAGTTTTTAATAACTTATATATGTCATTTTTAGTTCTTGTAGCAAGATGGGTACTATTTATTTCATCATGCCATCTTTCAAAAGTAGGGTAGTTAAAATCTTTAAGTTTAACCTTATACAATGATTTAAAATAAGGTAATTTATTATTATAACCATATAATGTATTCTCTTTAACTTTATCTTTTCTAAAATCAATAAACATCCTAATCATTTCTTCAAAAGTTACATTATTAGTATTCTCATATTCTCTTAGTTTTAATTTGAATTCAAACTCAGCATCTTCTGCTTCTTTTTTAGTTGCATATCTACCTGATTTTTTAGTCTTATGAGTACCATCAATATCTTCATATTGAGTCTTATAAAACCATATCTTACCATCTTTAGTAGGCCTATTATCTTTATACACACCCATATAAAAATTCCTTTCTACAAAGGAAATACCGTTAAAAACTTGTAATATTATATAAAAATGGTATAATTAATTTAGGAAATCCCATTACATTGTATTTATATAATGTTTATTTGTTTAAAGTTTCTCAGACTCTAACAAAACGGTATTTCTGATTGATCTCGTATTCCAGTACGAGATTTTTTTTATATATTTTTAGAAACTCTTATAGCCTTATGAGGTTGTGTAGCACTTTCTGTGAATTCTTTCTTTGTATAAAATTTAGGTAAGATTGACTTTGAATTGTTATTATTAAGTGGTGCAACTAAGTAGCCGTCTTTTTTAACATAAATATGAATGAATAACCAAGAATCATATTCTTTTAATTTAACTAAATAATCTCCATCTTCTTTAATTGCTTTATTATTTAGGAATTCAACTAATACAGTATCACCAATATCATATTTAGGGGCCATTAAATCATCAACAACATCAAACATTAAATATCCTGTTTCTGGAGTTAAGTATTTAGTAGAAACCCACTCATAATCAACAGGATGAATAATCCATTCTTCAGAGCCAATATCTATTACAGATATCTTGGCTTTTTTTGATGATTGCTCAGGTTCAAAACCATTGTCATTAATTAATGAATCTCCATCAGTTAATTGTTCAACAGTAGTTTCTAAATAATTAGCTAATTTACCTAATTCAATTTCACTTGGGTAAGTTCTAGCTCTTGTCCAGTCACATACCTTTGTATAAGATAATTTAAGATTATCAGCAATATTCTTTCTTGATATCTTTTTATAGTCTAATAATGCTACGAGATTATTAGCTAATACTTTTCTCATTTCTACTTTATTCATGTTTGCTACCTCCAATATCATAATAAAATAAAATGATAAATTTGTCAACATAAAAGTAAAGAAAAATGATAAAAATGATAAAAAGATATTTACAAACAGAAATGTTTATCCTATAATGGAGAAGAAGATAGGAGGAGGTGAAAGAATGAAAATAACACTTAAAGCGTTAAGAGTAAATGCTGGATATACAATAGAAAAAGCTAGTGAAGCATTAGGAATAAGTACAGTTACATTAAGAAGCTATGAAACTAAAAAAACAATTCCAAATATGGAAATGCTAAATAAGATGTTAAAACTATATGATGCTAAATTTAGCAAATTTGAATATTCAGCAAAAGATAATGCATTAGTATTGAATTAGAGTCTGAGAAACTTTAAAGAGATAAATATTATATTAAATACAATAGAAAGGATTTTTATTATGGGAAAAAGAAGAAAAATACTAACAAAAGAAGAAATAGAAAAAATAGCTGAATATCAATGGGCTAGTATTAAAGACATAATGGATATTGGTGCAATTGGTAGAAATAAAGCAAGAGAAGTATTAAATGTGATAAGTGATCAGTTTTATGATGGAAAGTCAAAAGTACAAAATGGATTAGTTCCAATGGATATGGTTCTTGATTATTTTAATATTCCTAATTACAAGCATGGTGAAACAATAAATGGCTAGAAGAAGAATGTTTAGTCTTGATATTGTTGATTCAGATCGATTTACTGATCTGCCAGCTACTGCAAGATTACTTTACTATGAGTTAGGAACAAGAGCAGATGATGATGGCTTTATTGGTAATCCTAAAAAAATAACAAAGTTTGCCGAATGTACTGAAGAAGATATTAAAACATTAATTGATAAAGGATTTATTTATTTAATTCAGGGCCACTAGCAATAAGGCATTGGCTTGCTAATAATCAATTAAGGAATGATAGGTATCATGAAACATATTTTAAAAATGAAAAAAGTATGATTGGAGTAAACTTAAAGAACAAAACTTATTATTTATATGATGATCCTGGGTTGCCAGATGGTTTACCATTGGTTGCCTTAGATGAGATAAGAAGAAAAAAGAATAATGAAGAAGAGGAAAAAGAAGAAGAGTTTAATTCAGAACAACAAAAAGAAGAGGAGTATAGCACTTTTGATGTTTCTGACATTGATCCAAAAATAATAAATCAATTTGAATTTTTATGGAATAAATATCCTAAAAAAGTTGGGAAAAAGGAAACTTTATACTATTATAATCAAGCAATAAAAAATGGAGAATCATTTGATGTTATAGAACAAGGGTTGGATAACTATATAGATTATTTAAAGAACGAGGGTATTCCTGATATTCACATAAAATATGGTTCTAATTGGTTTAAGAATGAATGTTGGAATGTTGAATATGAAACAAATAATCATTATTTTGATGATATATTTTAAGCATCCCCCCTGGGGATAGCCCTTTTTATTTGAAGAAAAATCAAGACCCACCTGCCACCTAAATACACACAAATTAAAATTTTCCGTGAGTTTTTTGGAAAGCAAATCATTTATGAAACAAAATAGAATCAAAACCAAATCAAACAAAAATCAAAATATAATCAAATTGAAATCAAATAATAATCAATGACCTCCTAGGATAAGAATAAGGATAAGGATAAGGAAAGAATAAGAATAAGAAAAGAATATATATTTTTATTGTATTATTACTACTACAATAAAAAAGTATTAGCAATCACTAATACTCAATTATTTTGAAGTTCAAAGGATCCTCACTTATTATTTCTAAAGAATATTTTAATCTGAGTAGCTTAATAACTTCAGCTTTCATTTTTTTATAATTTCTACACATCAAATTAAATGTATCAAAAGCAGAATTAAAATGTTGTTTGAAAGTTGCTTCCCACATAGCATTTCTATAAAATGAGCTAGCAATATAAAATGCTATAACTTCAGGAATAACATACTCTTCCAAATAATTATCATAGTTATCATAAAAAGGATCAATAACATTTTCACATTCTTTATCACTTATATCTTCATCAGTACATTTTCTTAACATAAACACCTCCGTGTAGTATATATCACTTATTATTAAAAAAATGTCAAATAAAAAAGGAAATATACAAAAAAAGATAATAATATTAGTAGAGGTAGTTGAAATATGCCAAGAATTTATGATATAATATAAATATATAAGCAGATATGTTGATTGAGGTGTTAAGATGAATAATAAATTGGGTAATTATATTGTAAATTTAAGAAATAAAAAGATGAATAAAATATCATCTCGACAAGTAGCAAAATTACTGGATATTACACCACAATATATGTGTGATATTGAAAATGGTAGTAGAATTCCTTCGGCACAATTATTAGATAAAATAGTAAAAGTTTTTAACTTAAAGGATGAAGAAAAAAATAAATTATATGATTATGCAGCAACATCATCTAAGAATAATAAAGTCCCTGCAGATATAGCAAACTTTATTATTAATAATGACGAGGCTAAAATTGTTATAAGACAGATGATGAATGAGCAAAATATGGGGGGAGGTATAAACTTATGAAAAAATATACATACATTGACTTATTTGCAGGAGCGGGTGGATTATCGTTAGGATTTGATAATGCAGGATTTAAAAACTTATTTTCTGTAGAATTTGACAAGACTTATGCAAATACATATATGAATAATTTTCCAGATCATAATATGATAGTTGATGATATAAAAAATATAGATGACAAAAAAATAGAAAGTTTAGTTGGAAAGAATAAAGTTGATATCATAATTGGAGGTCCTCCATGTCAGGGATTTTCAATAGCAGGGAATATAGGTCGAAATTTTATTGATGATGATAGAAATAGACTTTTTAAAGAGTTTGTTAGGTTCGTAAAATTATTACAACCAAAAATGTTTATTATGGAAAATGTTGCGGCAATGGAAAGACATAATAAAGGGAAAACTATTAAAGAAATATCTGAAGAATTCAAAAAATGTGGCTACGACATAAAACATAAAGTTTTGCTTGCTTCAGATTATTCGGTGCCTCAAGAAAGAAGAAGAATATTTATTGTTGGAACAAAAAAAGATAATACATTCCAATTTCCAAAAAAATGTAGTAAAATAGTAACTATAAAGGATGCTATAGATGATTTACCTAAATTGAAAAGTGGAGAAAGTAGTGATATTCCAAACCATGTTGCAATGAAGCACTCTAAGCAGATGTTAGAAAAGATGAACTATATTAAAGATGGTGGAAATAGAATGGATATACCAGAAGATTTAAGACCTAAATCAGGAGATCCAAGAAAGTATATTAGATATGATAGTAAAAAACCATCTTATTGTGTCACTGGCGATATGAGAAAAATATTTCACTACTCACAAAATAGAGCTTTAACATGTAGAGAATTAGCTCGTATACAAACTTTCCCAGATACATTTATCTTCTATGGTAATTCTGGCCAAATTCAACAACAAATTGGTAATGCTGTTCCACCATTACTTGCTGAGAAAATGGCTATACAGGCAAAGGAGGTATTAGATAATGAGTAAGTATCCAAAAATTAATTACATTGGTAATAAAGCAAAATTAGTTGATTGGATAATAGAAAATCTTCCTTTGAAGCGTGGAAAAGTATTGGATATATTTTCTGGCGGAAGTTCTGTATCATATGCATTAAAAGAAAATAATTATGAAGTAATATCCAATGATGTTTTATACTCAAACTATGTAATTAGTAAGGCTATAATTGAAAATAGCTCCTTAAAATTAAATAATGAAATTATTGAAAAAGATATACCAAAAAATCTTATAGAAAAAAAATATAAGGAAATAAATTTTTTGTCTAATAGATTATATTTTGATGAAGAAGTAAAAGAATTAGCAAAACTAATATGTATTTCTGAAACATTAGATGGATATGAAAAATATATGTTTTTGGCTTTGTTGCGAAGAGCGATGATAAGAAAACTACCATATTCAAGAATGAATGTTCCATGGAATCAAATAGTTAAACTTAGAGATGAAGATTATAGTTATATGAAATACAAAAGAAAAAGAGCATATCATAATCTATCGTTCAAACAACATATGCTTGATAACTTAAATAATTACAATGAATCTGTATTTGACAATGGTAAAAATAATTTATCATATAATTTAGATTCTTTTGAAATGTTAAAGAAAATTAAAGATCGAGTAGATATTATTTATATGGATCCCCCATATCCAAAGACAATGAATAAATATGGGGAATTCTACGGACTTTTTGATACAGTATTTGAAGAAGAAAAAGAATATATAGATTTCTCGGCAAATGATAAGTTTATGTATAATATGGAAAAGCTAGTTCAGAATTGTCTTAATAAGACAAAATACATAGTTATTAGTCTTAATAATAAGACATCCCCAAGTGCAGAAGAACTTAAACAAATGCTAGAAAAATATGGTAATGTTTCAATCAAATATAAAGACTTTCAATATAAGGTTACTGGAAAAGAAAATAAGAATACAACAGTTGAAATACTAATTATTGTTAAACTAAAAAACGAGAACAATTAAGTCTCGTTTCTTTTATTTAAAGACATATTCTCTGTTATACTCTAAGTATTGAAGTCTTTTCTTATTTAAAACTATTGGATCAAGTGAATAATTTCTTAAATGATTCTTAACATCATCTGATAATCTATTTGATAGTATTATACTTCCGTCATTATTAAATGATATATATCCCTTATCAAATAGTGCATCCATACCTCTACTTAGTAATAAACCATTGTTTTTATCGTATTGTTCATTAGGTTGACTCTTTTTAAATGGTTTAATATGTGAAGCAACCAATGATGGATAATCTAATTTTTCAAGATAACATATTTCTTTATTAAATAATTGAACAGATTCCTCTTTTAAATTTGATTTATACAATCTATGTAAATAAGGATCACGTTTTTCTAATTCTTCTATATCATCAGGTATGTCGTCTTCAGTTAAATATAAAGTTTTATTACTATCTAAATATACATCGGATAACTTACTTAAAAGATTTGTAAAATGATCTATTTGATTATATTTCCTTTCTTTAAAATCAATAACTTCCGCATATCTTTTCTTTTCTTCTAGCTCATCACGAGTTAAAAAATCTTTTTTTATTTGAGATATATTAGTTAACATTAATGCAACACGATCATCAATTGTTAATGGTCCACTGTATGCTAAAGTTTTTAGTAAAAAATTAATTTCTTTATCATTACTATCAGAAGTAACATCTCTTTTAAAACTTGCATTTTGGTAAATAATTTTTGAAAATATAATTCTTTTCTCTTCATTTGTTTTAGCTTTTAAAAATTTTCTAGCATCAGGATGATATCCGGCTAGTTTACAATTTACAAATCCCAATCTTACAAATTGATTAATAATTTTTCTTATACTTATTTCGTTCAAATGATATACACTATTTAATTTTTGTTGAAGCTTACCATACAATTCAGATGAGAATGTATCTGGCGTAATGTTAAAGAAATCTATAAAATCCAGAATCATTTTTAATGAGTTATTAAATTTATCACCATATATATCGGTATAGCTCAAAGTAATTGTCCAATAATCTTCATATATTTGATTTTCTCTTGGCATACTACTACCTCCATATAAATTATATCAATTTTTGTTATTTTAGTAAATCTCTAGGACTAAAAATAATTTTTCTGATATAATATTATTCAATATTCAGGAGGTATATATGTTTAAAAAAATAGAATATTTATATAAGAAAAAAAGCCCATATAATAGAATAAAAATTAAATTATTTTTGGTTTATTTAGTAATTATATTTTTATTGTGGTGTTTTAATATTTATAATATTTATTGGATGATGTTTTTGATATTAATTATTTCATTTTTTGCAGTTAAGTATATTTGTGAAAAGGAACTTAACACAAAATTATATATTATAATTGGGAAAAAGGATAATAGTGGTAAACCATTAAATGAAATAATTCATTGTGAAGAAAAACAATTATTTAAAAACTTCTTAAAAAAAGAAAAAATATATAATAAAGAAGTATTGGCGTGTATTATTGATCATTATAGAGTATATATAAGGCAAAATATAATAGGAGATAATTTTTGGGCAATTATTGCAATAATTATATCTATTGCCTTGGCTTTTGTTACAAAAGATGGCTTTGATATTGAAAGTTTTGAACAGGCATTACCTTATTTGTTTGCACTTGTATTTGTGACAATAATAATATATTATCCTATAAAAGAATTTCCTGAAATAAAAAAATTTTTTAAGGGTGAAGATGGGATCTATGAAAATTTAGAAATAATATTTAGTGAACTATATATTCAATATAAAGAAGAAAAAATAGATACTAAGAAAAAAGCAACAAAGCATAAAAAATAAGTGAAACCTAAAAAAAATAAATCAGTAGTTCCGGGAACAAATGGGGAACAACTACATAGAGCAAGATAGGTAAAATAGGGCTATTTACGAGAAATATAGCAAGTGATAAAACAATAATAATGAAAAAAATGACAAAAAATTACCCCATAATTTTTCCCCCTGAAGCGAGAGAAAGCTCTCTTTTTTGTTTATATTAAAGAGTTTAGACCTTTAGGTACAATTTAGAACAAAAAAAATTAGTTTTAAAATAGTTCATTGAAAAAAAGTGCCTCAAGTGGCAAAAATTCTCATTGTGGGTAATTATAGAAGAAATTAAAAGAGATGTGTATCTAGACATATTAGTGAACAGAAAGACTAGAAAAAGAAATGATAAATTTTATAATAAATAATTATTATTAATAAATTAATAAAAGTTTAATTATTCATTAAATATGTTATAATTATATAAGAGGAGTAAGTATGAGCAAATATATATTTAAATATGTTAATGAAGATGAATTTAATAGATGTGAAAAAACCATTAAAAAATATGATAGTTTGGTTTATAAGAAATTATTATTTTCTTATTACCCCAATTTAAAAGAAGGGAATTTTTCAGGTGATTTAATTAGTCAAACTGATGGCATTTTAACATATTCTCTTGAAATACCATGTACATCACAAGTACAAGAAAAATTATATGGTAATTATAAATTAATATATTCCGTATATGAAAATGAAAAAACAGTGCTTTTGGAATCGCTTGAACCAAAAAAATTGTTGAAGCAAAGTTATAACGATGGTCTTACTTCATATAAAGGTGTAATGGTTTCCAAAAAAAGGCCACAAAAAGATATGTTTAAAATAGATTTAATAACTATGTTAGGTGAACATAATTTTAATAATAGAAAAGATAAACCATCTGTAGAATTAAATAATGAACCAAAAAGTGCTTTTGAATCGTTAGATGAAAATAAGAAAATTGAAAAACCAAAAGATTTTGTTAAAAGTTTATTGTATATATATGCAGTTATTATAATTATTATGTGTATTATAACAATATGCGTTTATGCGCTATTATAAGGAGTTGTTATGGGAAAAATATATTATTTATTCAGTAGAATCAATAAAGAAACAGGATTTACTAAAAAAGAAAAAAAATACATGCAAAAAGATATAAAAGAAAATTCAATCATAACATTTATATCAGCATATACAAAGGAAGAAGAAAAACAAAAAGAAAGCATCGAAAATAAAATAAAATGCTTTAAACAAATAGGAATAAATTTCAAAAAAAAATACACAATAGATGAAGAAACAAATAAAAAAGATGCATTAAAATACATAAAAGAAAGTAACATAATATTCCTATTAGGAGGAGCACCACACATCCAAATGCAAATAATAAACAAAAATGAGCTTCAACAAGAACTAAGAAAAGTACCTCTTATAATAGGTGTAAGCGCAGGAGCAATGAACCAAACAAAAAGAGTAATATATATAGACAAATTTGAAGAAAATAAACTATATGATTATGAAGGGTTAAACTATTTCGAAACATCAATATATCCGCACTACAGTCAAGATTTAATAAAAGAAATAAAAGAAGTAAGCCAAAAACAACCAATCATAGCAATACCAGACGGTTCATTCATAAGAATAGAAAACGATAAAGTAGAGTATATAGGCAAAAAATATTACTACAAATAAAAATAATATCTAAAGGCAATTAACACCCAAAGATATTATTTTTTTTGCACAGGATCATATCCACCTTTACTCCACGGATTGCACCTGAAAATCCTTTTAATAGCTAGAATACTCCCTTTAAAAGCACCATAACAATTAATAGCATCAATAGCATAATTTGAACAACTAGGAGTAAATTTACAAGCACCATGTATAGTAAAAGGAATAGACTGATAAATTCTTATAAGCCAAATCAAAAACTTCTTCATGATAACTATTGTAGCACAAAAATAAGCATTTTAAAAATATTTATTATTTTTTAAATTTAATTTTTTCAATTAAAATGACCAAATAATATAAGATAGCTGATATAATTAAAAGTAAAAATATACCCGTCATAACTAAATTTAAATTAAAAACCTGTGAACCATACATTATTAAATACCCAATTCCTTCCTTTGAAACCAAGAATTCTCCCATAATAACCCCAATTATAATCATACAGGGAAATAATAACATCATATTAAAACAATTAATTTTACACAAAAAATAATACTTACAAAAGTATTATTTCCATTTCCAATCTTTAACATATGGCATATCTTCACCATATTCTCTAATATAAGCATTATGTTCAAGCAATTTCTCTTTACACCATTCATTAAGCGAAGCTCGTCTCTCACCTAAAATATCCAAATAATTTAAAGCATCCATTACCAAATGAAATCTATCCAAATGATTTTGTACACGCATATCAAATGGTGTCGTAATAGTTCCTTCTTCTTTATAACCATGAACATGAATATTATTATTAGTTCGTTTGTAAGTAAGTTGATGTACTAAAGATGGATAACCATGAAAAGCAAAAATAACAGGCTTATCTTTAGTAAATAACATATCAAATTCATCTTCAGTTAAACCATGAGGATGATTAGTATTAGATTCAAGTTTCATTAAATCAACAACATTTATAACTCTAACTTTAACCTCCGGAAAAAATTCATTTAGAATTTTAGTTGCCGCTAATGTTTCAAGAGTAGGTGTATCACCAGCACAAGCCATCACAATATCCGGCTCATATCCTTCATCATTGCTAGCCCATTTCCAAATACCAATACCATTAGTACAATGTTTAATAGCCTCATCCATATTGAGCCATTGTGGACGCTCGTGTTTGCTAGCAACAATAACATTAATATAGTTTTTGCTCTTAATAGCATGATCAAAACAAGAAATCAACATATTAGCATCAGCAGGTAAATAAATTCTAACGATATCTGCTTTTTTAGTAACTAAATGATTTAAAAATCCAGGATCTTGATGAGTATAACCATTATGATCTTGTTGCCAAATATGACTAGTTAAAACATAATTTAAAGAAGCAATAGGTCTTCTCCAAGCAAGCTCTCTAGTAACTTTTAACCATTTAGCATGTTGACTAGCCATGGAATCAACGATTCTAACAAAAGCTTCATAACTATGGAAAAATCCATGTCTTCCAGTTAATAAATATCCCTCCAACAATCCTTCACAAACATGTTCAGAAAGATAAGAATCAATAACTCTACCATCATTACCTAAAAATTCATCATAATTATATTTAGTACCCATAAATTGTCTATTAGTTACATCAAACATATAATTCAGTCTATTAGATAAGGCTTCATCAGGACCAAATACACGAAAATTTCTGCTTTCACTATTTAAACGAATTAATTCCTTAATATATCTACCAAGTTCCTTCATATCTTGAACATTAGTAATACCTCTTTCAACATTAATACCAAAAGCTTTAAAATCTGGTGTTCTAAGTTCTCTTAATAAAATACCACCATTTGCATTAGGATTAGCACTCATTCTATGATTACCATTAGGTGCAAGTTCTTGAAGTTCAGGAAGTAATCTACCATTATTATCAAATAATTCCCAAGGTTTATAACTCCTTAACCATTTCTCAAGAAGTTCTAAATTTTCCGGATTATTTCTTGAAATAGGAATTGGTACTTGATGTGCCCTAAAAGTTCCCTCGATATATGATCCTTTAACTTCTTTAGGACCAGTCCATCCCTTTTTAGTTTTCAATATAATCATAGGCCATATAGGACGATTATTATCAGTTAAAGCATTATTCTTAATTTTTTTAATTCTATCAATAACAATATCCAAAGTATTAGCCATTTTTTCATGTATATTTATACTATCATCGACAATAAAAGGTTCATAACCACATCCCTTAAAATAATTAATTAATTCTTCATTTGAGATTCTAGCAAAAATAGTCGGATTAGCGATCTTATAACCATTTAAATGTAATATTGGTAAAACAACGCCATCAGTTTTAGGATTTATAAATTTATTAAGATGCCAACTAGTAGCAAGTGGTCCTGTTTCTGCTTCACCATCACCAACAACACAAGCAGCAATCAAATCAGGATTGTCTAAAATCGCACCATAAGCATGAGCAAGACTATAGCCAAGTTCACCACCCTCGTTAATTGAACCAGGCGTTTCTGGTGCCACATGTGAAGAAATACCACCAGGGAAAGAAAACTGTTTAAAAAGTTTTTTAAGTCCTTCTTCATCTCTAGTAATATTAGGATAAACTTCACTATATGTTCCTTCCAAATAACTTTGAGCCACCATAGCATTACCACCATGTCCTGGTCCAGACAAATAAATCATGTTTAAATCATATTTTTTTATAATTCTATTTAAATGAACATAAATAAAATTTTGTCCAGGAACTGTACCCCAGTGTCCAACAATATTTCTTTTTATATCTTCTATTTTAAGAGGCCTTTTTAATAATGGATTATCAAGTAAATATAATTGACAAGCAGAAAGATAATTAGACGCCCTAAAATATTTATCAATTTTAATTAATTCATCGTTTGTTATCATAATACTCTCCTTACCATTTAATTATATAATATTTGTTATAAAAGTACAATATCATTTTCCTTTATTTTATAATACATTTTTGATATAATATATATAAATTTATACTAAATAATTAATAATATAAAATCTTTTTTTGAAACTTTTAAAAAAAGTAAACGACTATATAATAGGAGAACATACATGAAAGAAGAATTATTTAACAAACTATACAAAGAAACATTTGATGATATTTCTAAATATGTCATTTGTTCAACTCCAAATATAAATGATGTAAATGATATTTTACAGATAATTTACATGGATATATTTAAAATAATAAATAAAGATAATTATGATTTACTTAATAAATCATATATCAGAGCTATCGCTAAAAATAAAATAAATGATTATTACAGATATAACTATAAGCAAAAGATTGTTTCTTTATTTACGAATAAAGATGACATTGAAGATTATAAAGATAATATTGATATAGAAAAAAGTATACTCGAACAATATGATCAGGAAAAAGTATGGAAATATTTAAAGAAAAATCAAACAATTGCAAAAATATTTTATTTGTATTATAGTTTTGGTTTAACAATCCCAGAAATTGCTCATGAATTAAAATTAAGTGAATCAAATGTAAAAAATTATTTATATAGAACTTTAAAAAAATTAAAAAAATATATGAAAGAAGGATAAAAATGAATATTGAAAATATATTAAAAGCAAAAATAAATAGAGATAAAATATATAGAAATATAGTTAATAATTCTGGAAAAAACAATATACTTAAAGTAGCAATTCCCCTAGGTATAATATTAGTTGGAGGAGCAATTATATACAAAATTAGAAAGGAAAAAGTAAAATGATAGAAAGATTGATTTTAAAAACTAGAAATTTATTTAGAAATGTAAATAATAAAATAAGAAATAAATGGAAAAAAGGTTATAAATTACCTAAAAAAGTAAAATATTTTGAAGGTAGTTTATATGACGCTATTTTTGAATCAGCCTTAAAATATCCAATGAATACGGCAATAGAATATGAAAATAATCAAATAACATATAAACAATTAATAAAAAAAATAAATAAATGTGCTAAAGCCCTAAAAGCTTTGGGAGTAGAAAAAGGTGATCGAGTAACTATATGTATGCCAAATACTCCAGAAGAAGTTACAATGTTTTATGCAATTAATGAAATTGGTGCTGTCGCTAATATGATTCATCCATTATCTAGCGAAAAAGAAATAGAATATTATTTAAATAAAAGTAATACTAAAGTAATGTTATGTATTGATATAACATATAAAAAGGTTCAAAATATAATTGATAATACAAATGTTCAAAAAGTAATAATAACATCAGCAACCAAATCAATGGAAAGAATGACTGCTTTTCTATATTGGATTGTAAAGGGAAGAAAATTAAATGTTTCGGAAAATGAAAAGTTTATTTTATGGGATCACTTTTTAAAAAAATCATTATCTTATACAGAAGATCCTTATGAAAGTATGGATAGTAACGATCCAGCAGTTATTTTATATAGTGGAGGTACAACAGGTAAATCAAAAGGTGTTATAATAAGTAACTATTCCTTCAATACACAAGCACTTCAAAGTAGATATGTCGCACCAGATGCATTGATACCAGAAAATTCATTTTTGACTTTCTTACCTAACTTTCATGCATTTGGTATTGGCATATGTACACATACACCTTTATTTAATGGAATGAAAGCAATATTAATTCCACAATTTGATTCTAAAAAATTTAAAACATATTTAAGAAGGTACCATTTTAATGTTTTATGTGGTGTTCCAACTTTATATGATTATATAACAAAAATGGAATTTAATAAAAATGAATTAAAATGTTTAAAACTAGTTGTTTGTGGTGGAGATTCTATGAGTTTGGCTCTAAAACAAAAAGTAAATGGTTTTTTACAAAAATATGGTTGCACAACTGATATAAAAATAGGCTATGGTTTGACTGAATCAAGTGGTGTTGTTTCATTATCACCAGAAGGAATATATGATGAGGCAGATGTAATAGGTTATCCATTCCCTGATACAGAATTTAAAATAATAGACATAAATACAAAAGAAGAAGTAAAACCAGGTATTCCTGGAGAAATATGTATATCTGGACCAAATGTAATGTTAGAATATTTAGATGAAGAGGAAGAAACAAAAAATACAATTGAAGTAATGAATGGCAAAAAATTCCTTCATACAGGTGATATTGGTTATATAGATTCAAAAGGATTAGTTCATTATAAGGCTAGATTAAAAAGAATGATTATTACAAGTGGCTATAATGTTTATCCTGCTAATATTGAAGATATTATAATGAATCATGAAGCAGTTACATCATGTGCTGTAATAGGTGTTCCAGACTCTAATAAAGGAGAAATTGTTAAAGCATTTATAACTTTAAAAGAAGGAAAAAATGCTATGATTGCTAAAGTAAGTCTTCAGAAATATTTAAAAAAACATTTAGCACGTTATGAGCAACCTAAAGAAATAGAAATTTTAGATGAATTACCGAAAACAAAATTAGGGAAAATTGCTTATAAAGAATTAGAAGAGTATAGCAAAAGAGCATAAGCTCTTTTTTATGTAAAAATAATTAGTTGCTTTTTATTGAAATGTGTTATATAGTTTATATATAAGATACTAATTGTAAAGAAGGTAAAGAATGAAAGAAAAAATAAATTTAAATGTATTTAATGAATACAAACAACAATTAGAAAATTTAAATAAATTAATGGATCAAAATGATAGTAATAAAAAAGAAATAATTGACCAATATTTAGAAGTTCAATATAAATTATTATCATATGATTTAAGTGATATTCCATTTGCAAGTTGGGAAAATGTAAAATTAATTTCAGAACCAGATTTTTCTCAAACAAATGCTAATATTGACTTTAATATTTTAGATTTTAATGGTAAAGGTAATTTTAAAAATTGTAATATAAAAAATTTAGATAAATTTAAAGGAGTTTTAAGTGAAGATAATTTTGATGAATCAATAATTAAAACAAATCCTCAATTATTTTTATCTGATAATTTTGATTATCAATTTAAAGAAAAATACTATAATCATAATTTAACAATATATGATCTTATAAATTTAAATACTAATCAGTTAGATGAATTAGAAAAGAAAAATATATTAGACCATTTTGATAGTAGAGCTACATCAAAATCTTTAATGATGATATTAGGCTTAAAAAAAACAGTAGAATTATATAATTATTCTCAAGATGATTTTTCTATTGCTCAATATTTTTTAAATGAAAATTCATATCATAATATATTTTATTCTAATTATGGAATGACTTTGCAAACACTTTTAGAAAATGTTAAAAAAGCTAAAGTAAATGAAATAAAACAATTATGTTATGCTTATGCACGTGATAATATTTTACATGCTAAATATATGCCATTTACTGTAGATGGATATCCCAAAAAATTTATAGATGAAAATGATGATATATTTTTAGTAAAAGCTTCAATACCCGATGAAGTAAGAAATAAATATTATATGAGAACATTAACAATAGATGATGTTATAAAAAATATTGATGTTTTTTCAAATGTTTATATTGAAAATTTTATGGAGTATAGTCAAATTAGAGATTTTGCTCAAAAATTAGGTGACGGTGGTTTACAATATATTCTCAAAAATCATAAAGATGTTTTTGATCATATTAGAGCTGAAAATGAATTTTATCAAGTGAATCATAATTTTGATGAATCTCATAATATAGAAGAAAAATTTACAAAAACAATAAAAAAATACTTTCTTAATGTTTATGGAATTTCTGGACTAGAAGAACATTATGATGCGAGTGGTAAAAAAATATATAGATTACCTGAATGGATGTCCTCATTAAATTTAAAAGTAGTTGAAGAATATCAAAATATAGAAGAATTAAAAACATATAATTCCAGAATTTTATTGCTTGATAGAAATCAATCAACAGTATTGGAAAAATTTAGTTTAGATAACTTAATTAAGTTTGACGATTCAACAAAATTTTTCTCACAACAAGAAGAATTAAATAATTTAAGTATATTAGGTGCTTTTTTATCTAAATCAAATATATTTGGTCTTAATATTCAACACCAAGAAAATATGACATATTCAGAATTTACTGATATTATGGCAGAAATTCTAGAATTGATGAGAAAAAATAATTATTTTGCATATTCAGAAGGCTATGATTTTATTGAAGGTGCTTTTAGAGAAAAATATTCTTACATATTTATGTCTAAAGAAGCCCCAGAAGAATTAAAAGAAGCATTCTATAATAATACAATTGATGGTAATGCACTTTATTTGCACAAAGAATACATCCCATTTTTATTAGACAAAAATTTAATTAATGTTTTAAAAGGTAATTTTGAAGTAAATTATTATATTTCTAAAGGTGGACAACAAGAAGAAAAAAGTAAAAGAATCAATTTCTTAACATATTATTGTAAACTATATGGTAATGAAAATTTTTTAAATCTTATTTCTAAATATGGTAATGTTGGATGCTATATAACTGACGCAAATATTGATTTAGCAACCGATAAAAAAGGACTTGAAAAACAATATCGTAAAGCAGTATATGATTTCATATTATTCAATCCTAAAGTTAATTATAAACATTTATTAAATATTAATGAATTTGTTAGTGAACACTATGATTTGTTTTTACAAAAAGAAGAATTAAATAAAATACCAGAATCAATTAGAGCTGATGTGGAAAAAGATTTTTATGAAGGAACACTAAAATTTGAAACAATCAAACAAAATCCCGAATTAATTGAAATTTTAAAAAACAAAAATTTAGAGCATGCGTTTGCTAATTATAGAATTAATTCATCAGTATTTAATTCAAACAATTATAAAATTTATCATTCAACAGAAATAGAAATGATAAAATTTATAGGGAAAGAACAATTTTTGAAGTTATGTTCAAAATATGGTAAATATTTAGAAAACATTTATTTTGATTTACCAATATTAATAAAAGATAATAAATATTATGAAAAAAATTCAGTAAATAATAAAGAATTAGATTTTAATAGATTATCATTATTAATAGAAGATACAATTATAAAAAAATGTCAAGAAGGTAAAAAAAATTATGAATATAAAGATGCTCCAGAATTTTTGAAACAAGCAAGACCAGACTTATTTTTGGATCCAAATGCCCCTCAAGAATTACAAGATTTATTTTATTTCAAAAATAATATGGGATTATCTTTTAATGTAATAAGAGATAATATTGATTGGTTACAATATTTAAAAGGAAAATCTGTATCAACATCATTTTTAAGAAATAATAGCTATACTTATTATGATATGAAAAAATATTTTGAAATATTTGGTGAAGAAAAAGGATTAAAATTAGGTCTTCAAAGAACAAAAACTGTTGAAAAAATGATCGGTTTTCAAAAAGTTGAAATAATGAAAAAATGGTATGACAAAACAGGTCAAAAATTTATTCCTGATTTTGTTGTAATGGAAAACTTTCCTTTAGAAGAAGTAGATAAATTTTTAGCATCTGGTCCAAATTGGAGTAGATTAATGAAAATTGAAAGTTTTTCTAAATGGCAAGAACATCGTGATGCAATGTTAAAATTAGCGTATACTTTTGGTGCATTTGATCAAGATCAAATAGGAATGAAAAAATTAATGGATTTGTTAACTGGTATTCCAAGACAATACAAAACAGAAGATATAGATAAGTTAAAGTTTTATGAAAAAATTATATTAGAGTATGATAGAATTTGCAAGAAAAAACCAAATAAAGCTCCAACAATGCCATCATGTGCTTTAGAGTATGGATTTTTGAAAAAAGAATTAATAAATGATGGTATTAAATTTAATGGAAAGAGTATGTTTGATGATTTATTTAATGGAAATACATTAAAATTAAATCCACAAAATCATCCAAAAGCAATGAAATATTTAAGAACTATTTTAGAAGAAAAAAATATTGTTTTATCTGGAGATGAAGCACATCAATTATTTGGTGGATTTACATTAAAATATGACAAAGATTTTAGAGAATTTTTATTAAATAATATGGATGAAATTAGAAATAATCCTGAATATACAAAATATGTTTCAAGTGTTCAAAAACAGTTTGATGCGATTAAAGCATTAAATAGTAATAGAACTTTAACATGGAATTTAGCAGTAAGTTTTGTTCAATCAAACAAATATACTGATGTAAATATAGGTAATGATAAAGTAGCAGAAATATCAGCAATAGCAGGTTATTCTCAAGATGACTTTAATAAATTACAAGAAATATATAATTATGGAAAAATAAGAACATTCAATAGTATTCCAAGAATAGAAAATAGTACTTCTAAATATATTTATGAAATACTTCGTTTAGATGATCCATTAGCATTAGCAATAGGAACATTGACAGATTGTTGTCAAGAGTTAGGTAATTTTGCAGAACTTTGCATGGAACACAGTATGGTTGATAAAAATGGTCGCATATTTATTATTAAAGATAAACAAAATAATATAGTTGCCCAAAGCTGGGTATGGCGAAATAAAGATGTATTATGTTTTGACAATATTGAGATTCCTGATAAAGCATTTATTAGAAATAATAAATACAATCCTGAATTAGGAAGAAAAGGATTTACAGATGAAATATTTCAAATATATAAACAAGCTGCTAAAGAATTAATTGAAACTGATCAATTAGCATATAAGAAATTATTAGATGAAGGTAAAATTAGTCAAGAACAATATGATGGTTTAAGATTAAGTAAAATAACTGTTGGTTTAGGATATAATGATATTGCTGAATCTTTAAAAAAGAATACTAAATTAGATAAAGGTAATATTTCAAGGCCACTGCCATTTAAGGAACCAGTTGAATTAATGCGTAAATTATATATAAATGATTCAACTAATCAATATATATTGGAAGAAAGAAAAAATAAAAAAGAATATACTGGTGAAACATTACCTATTTATAATGACAATTATATAGAATATACAAATGATAATTTTGATGATAAAATGTTATTAATGCTAGAAAAACTTGAATTAATAACAAAACATAATTTGGATACACAGTTAAGTGATTATGATGATCAAAAAAATATTGTATCATCTATAGCAAAAAATTATAGATTAAACCCAGAAACTACCCGCATTATTATGAATTCTAATTTTGCATTAATTTATGATACTAATAAAAATAATGTTAAAATAGCTGATTTATTATATAATTTTAATGTCGATAATGGTAAACAAAAAATGAATATAACAGAAGATGTATTATTACAGATTAAAATAGCGCTAGATCAAATTACAAAAAATAAAATAATTGATACTTCTAATTTAACAAATGAGCAATTAAAAATTTATAATAAAGTAGTATCTTTAAATGAAGAAATCGATATTAAGAAAGGAATAAGCCATGGAAAATAAACTTGAAACAATTATAACTAATTCACTTACTATAAATAAAGAAATAATTAAAAAAGAAAAAATTAAAATTATTATAGATGAGTTATATAAAGCAATTTTAGATAATAAAGATAGTTTATTATCAGCTAATAAAATTGATATAGAAAAAGCAAATGGTTTTGAATTGAATTTTGCTATAGTAGAACAAATATTTAAAAATATTGAAAAAGAAACAATTTATTGTGGCGATACTATTTGTAGTCAAAAAAATAATGAAAAAAATTTCATGTATGGAAAATATTATTCTTCTAGAGGTACAATTTTAGTCATAAATGAAGGAAATACATATATATTATTAGAACTAATATTAAAAAATTTAATTGCATGTAATGTTCTTATAATAAATACATCTGGTTATATGTATGGAACAAATAATTTTATAATTCATATATTACAAACTATTTTAGAACACAATAATTATTCAAAAAATCAGGTACAAATATATGTATCTGAAACGTCTGAAGAAATATTAAAGCAATATACAAGTTTAGATTTAGTTGTATGCATTGGTGATCATAATTTACAAAGATTCGTGGAAAATCATTGTCAAAATGAATTAATTGTAAGTGGTTATGAAAATTTTGACATTTATTTAGAAACAGATAAATATACGAATTTAATAAATGAAATTATAAAACAAAATGTATCTATACAATTTTACATTAATAAAAAATTAAATATTGATTACCAAAATGCAATTATTGTAAACGATATTGATGAAGCAATTTCCCAAATTAATTTTAATGGAAGTAGATATGCAACAGCAATATTTACAGATGATAAAGAATCAATATTATATTTTATTAAAAATATTAAAAGTAAAATCCAAACTATTAATACATCACCAACAATTGAAAGAATTTGCGACATTAATACAAAAGATTTAATGATAGAAAAAACTATTATTTATCCATTATTTAAATTTTCAGATACATTAAAATTTGAAATAGATGAGAAATAATTTTAATTGAACTAAAAAAATTGAGGTTAATATAATCTCAATTTTTTATATAATTAAATATATTTTTAAAAAAATATTTCAAGTTATTAACAGGGGTACTCTCTATTCCCTATAATATGTATAGGCGAATTAAATGAAAAAGAAATGTGAAAACTGTATTAGAATAAAATATAGAACAGAAGAAGAAAAAAAGATTTAAAAAGAAGACTAAAAATTATAGTAGGTCAAATAAATGGAATTAGTCAAATGATTGAAGATGATAGATACTGTGATGATGTATTATTGCAAGTAGCATCTGCTACTAATGCTTTGAAAAGTTTAAGTAATGAAATATTAAAAAGTCACATGAAATCTTGTATGGTAGAAGATATTAAAAATGATAATTTAGAAGTAATTGATGATATTTTAAATTTATTTGGAAAAATAAAATGAAAAAATTTATATTAAAATAGATGGTATGCATTGTACTCATTGTGAAAATACTATTAAAGTAACCTTATTAAAAATCCCTAATATAAAAAATGTAGAATTTGATGGATTCATTGCTTGCATTGACTATGTGGGATAATTAAATAAAAATATCATAAAACAATTATTGATAAATGATATATTAATAATGATAAGTATATCAGTACTGAAAAAAAATTAAATAATAACATTAAATTGAAAGAATTTTTATTAATATCTCCAATTATTATATTAATTTTTATTTATAAAATATTTAATTTTAATATATTTAATGTAATTCCAAACATTGATAGTAACATAACTTATAAAATGCTATTTGTAACAGGATTATTTACAAGTATTTATTGTATTAGTATGTGTGGTGCGATCAATTTAATTGCTGTTTTAGATAGAATATATAAATAAATTAAGTTCTAAAATAAATTAAAGGATTATAAAAATGTTCGTATTAATGATACAAAAAATTCTATACCTCATACTATCAATTTTAGTAATTATTATTAAATCGAATAATAATTTTTAACAATCATAAAAATTATTAGAGGTGAAAAATGATAATTGTTAATAATTATGATAAAAATGAAAAAAAAATAAATCCTAGCAAAATTAAAATTACCGATTTAGTTATATATGAGATTATAAAAAAATATGTGCATATTTAGAATTTAAGGAGGTATTTATATAAAAGCAGGATTATATGCAAGAGTTTCTACAGATAGTCAACTTGAAGGATATTCAATAGATGCTCAAAAGGAATTTTTGATTAATTATGCCAAAAGTAAAGACTATAATGAATTTGAATATTATATAGATGGTGGATATTCAGGAAAAGATTTAAATAGACCAGCAATTAACAAATTAATAGAAGACTGTAAGAATCATAAAATTAATGCCGTATTTGTATTTAAATTAGATAGAATCTCAAGAAATCAAAGAGATACATTGTATTTAATTGAAGAAGTATTTAATAAATATAATGTAAGTTTTATTTCAATGAGAGAAAACTTTGATACATCATCACCATTTGGTAAAGCTATGATTGGTGTATTATCAGTATTTGCTCAATTAGAACGAGAAACCATTTTAGAAAGAACACGAATAGGACTAAAAAAACGTGCTGAAGCAGGACTTTGGCGAGGAGGAGGTAAAATTCCTTTTCCATACAAATATGATAAAAACACAGGTACATTAGTACCAATACCTGAACAAGTAAAGTTATTACATAAGATGATTTCACTTTACATTAGCGGGAAAAGTTTTAATACAATTGGTAAAATAATTGGAATGGATGAATCAATGGTTGAAACAAGAATCTTGTCCATAACAAATACAGGTAAAGTACCATATAAAAATGAACTTTTTAAAGGTCAACATAAAGCAGTAGTATCTGATGAATTATATAAAGAAATTTTAGAAGTAAACAAAATAAGAAGTCGTGAAAAATATAAAAGACATTATTTATTATCTGGTAAAATTTATTGTGGGCAGTGTATGGCAAAGTATAGATATCAAAAATGGGGTAAAAGATTAATTATATATTGTTATTCGCAACAAAAAAGTAAACCAAAATATATAAAAGATCCCAACTGTAATAATAAAAAATGGAATACTTATGAAATTGAAGATATTGTATTAAAAGAATTATTTAAAATGAATTTAGATATAAATTTATTTAAAAAAACTTTTAATATAGAAAATGTTAATATTAATGATGAATTATATAAAAAATTAGAAGAAATAAAAAAACAAATTAATAATTTATTAAATTTTATAGCAACAGGTATCATAATAGATGAAACTAATAAAAAAATAGCAAAATTAGAAAAAGAAAAATATGAAATAGAAAAAATATTATCAGAAAAAAAGAATAATCAATCTAATTGCCATACAATAACTAATTTAGAAATGATTTGGTTTGATATGGAATTTGATGAACAAAGAAGAATTATAGAACATCTGATAGATAAAATTGTAATTAATGATAATGAGATCAATATTTATTATAATATTTCTTAATTTTTTTCGCACCGAGGTTATTATTCCAACTAAAGACATACTAATATTTATTTTAATTGTACTAATAATATTAGATAATGAATTTGGTATAATCAAATATTTATATATTTGAAATTTTGATGCTTTAAAAGATTCTAATAATTTTATCTTGTTATCATCAGTTAAAATGAAACTTTGATACATATTTATAATAGTTATTATAACGGAAATAAGTAAAGCCATAATTATAATAGATTTTTGATTCGCACCAGCAATAATAATTATTATTGGGCCAAGTGCAACTTTAGGTAAACTATTAAATATAGTTAAATAGGGATCAAAAATTTTGGCAACATAATCATTCCACCATAATATACTAGAAATAATTAAACCCATAATTGTACCAATTATTAAACTAATTAATGTTTCATAAATTGTTATATATATATGATTAAATAAATTATTGGTTTTATATAAATTTATTAAAGTATTAATTATTCCTTTTGGTGAAGAAGATAAAAAAGTATTTATTAAATTATAATCGGCCATTATTTGCCATACACCTAAAAAAACAAAAACAATTAATATTTGGAAGAAAACAATAATAGTTTTCTTTTTTTTAATTTTTTTTAAATAATTTTTATGTTCTTTACTATACATGATAATCAATATCCTTCCATATTTTATCATAGTAGAAAGAAAATTCTTTGGCTTTTCTATTTTCAATCGGATTAGATTTATTTGTTAATTTTATATCATAAATATTTTTAATCCTACAAGGTCTATTTGTTAAAACAATAACACGATCAGCAATACTTATTGCTTCAGCAATATCATGAGTCACAATTATAGCAGATTTTTTTTCTTTTTTAATTATATTATAAACATCATCTGAAACAGCAAGTCTAGATTGATAATCAAGAGCACTAAATGGTTCATCTAAAAGCAATATATCAGGATTAATAGCAAGTGTTCTAATTAAAGCAACTCTTTGTCTCATGCCTCCAGATAAGTTAGCAGGATAACTATTTATAAAATTTTTAAGTCCATAAGTATCTAATAACCTAAAAACATTCTGTATATTTTTTTTATTTAAAATATTTTGTATTTTAAGACCTAGTAAACAATTTTCTTTAATTGTTAGCCAGTCAAATAAAGAATCTTCTTGAAGCATATACCCAATTTTTAAATCATTCATTTCTACTATTCCATCTGATTTTTCTTCTAAATTACCAAGAATTTTTAATATTGTTGATTTTCCACAACCACTAGGACCAACAAGTGCAACAAATTCATTTTCTTTTAAATCAAGTGAAAAATCATTAATTGCTTCAATTTCTTCATGTAAAGTATGATACGTCTTTTTTAAATTTTTAATTTTTAAAATATTTTCCATAAGATAGTCCTTTCTAATCTAATTTATTTTATGAAGTTACTTATTAAGTGTTAATTATAAAAACATAGACATAAATAAAAAAATATGTTATTCTTAGTATAGAGAAGGTACTATGAAAAAGGTATTTTTAATATTTATGGGTTTAATAATTTTAACAGGATGTAATAAAAAAGAAGAACAAATTGATAATCTTTCAGTTTATGAATATCATTATTATAATGAAATGGCAAAATCATCAAATAATTATGTTGCTAAATATGATGAAAAGGGTAATTTTATGTCATTAGAAATAACAACAATTTTTGATGAAAGAAGTGTATGCCCAAATGAATTTTTTAAAGCAGAAAAATATTTTAATAAAGGTATAGAAAATATGAAAAATGAAAATATAAAAGAAGATGAACAAAATTATATAATTATAAAAAATAAACGTATTCATTGGTAAATTATAAACTAGAGTTCAAATAGTGAACTCTTTTTCTATATTAAAGAAATTAATGGTATAATATAAAAGAAAGGAATGATAATATGCCTCAAATACCTAATTGGTTAAAATTAGATAATGCAGCAACAATATATCCATCAACGCTATCAAAAAAATATGCAGCAATGTTTAGACTAACAGTAACATTAAAAGATAAAATAGATCCTGATATATTAGAACTTTCTGCGAATAATATAATAAATAGATTTCCAACATTTAAATATAAATTAAAACAAGGATTATTTTGGTGCTACTTAAAAAAAATAAATAACAAAATAAAAGTTCAAAGTGACTATAACAATCCAATGTTAAGAATTAATTTTAAAGAATCAAATAATTATATGTTCAGAATAAGATACTATGAAAATAGAATAGCAGTTGAATTTTTTCATGCTTTAACAGATGGCAATGGTGGAACAAAATTTATTCTAACATTAGTAGGAGAATATGTAAGAATAAAATATAATAAAAATATAACATATAATGATATAGTATTAAATCCTAAAGAAAAAGTAAAAAGATATGAATATAGTGATGATTTTTATAAATATGCAAGAAAAATAGGTCATCTTGAAAAAGAAAAAGAAGCATATCATTATAAAGGTACTTTAGAAAATAGCAATATTTTAAATATAATAACAGGTATAGTAGAAATAGATAAACTAAAACAAAAATGTAAAGAATATAATGCTACAATAACATGTTTTTTAGCATCATTGTTAATTTATTCTATTCAAGAATTAAAAAGAAACAATAAAAAACCAATTAAAATATCAATTCCTGTAAACTTAAGAAATTATTATGAAAGCAGTACAATAAGAAACTTTTCATCATATATAAATGTAGGAATAGATCCAGTATATGGTATTTATACATTAGAAGAAATAATAAAAATTGTAAAAAATAGTATGGAATTAGGTTTAACAGAAAAAAAACTTAATGCCAAATTTAGTGCTAATGTAAAACTATCTAAAAATATTTTTATTCGTATAATACCAATGTTTATTAAAAAAAGAATTATGTCATTAACGGATAAAATGATGGGAGATAGATATTGTACTCATACATTATCAAATCTTGGAATTATTGAAACACCAAAACAATTAAACTGTTATATAGAAGAATTAGGATTTATTATTGGAAAATCAAGAGGAAAGCCAGGATCATGTTCATGTATTGGTTATAAAAACAATATTTATATAACATTTTCCAGAAAAATAAAAGAAACAGATTTAGAAAGAATATTTTTTACTAAATTAGTAGAAATGAATATTCCTGTATTAATAGAAAGTAATAGGAGGTAAATATGTCATATTGTGTAAACTGCGGAGTAAAATTAAAAAAATCAGAAAAAGTATGTCCATTATGTAATACTAGAGTAATAAATCCCAATATATTAAATAATGAGTATAAACCAGTATATTCAACTATAGTTGAAGAATATCATAAAATTAATACTAAATATTTATGTATGTTAATAACAGAAATACTATTTGTTGTTGCATTAATTACAGTATTATGTGATTTTATAATAACTAAAAATTTTACATGGTCAATTTATGTTGTAGCGTCAATAATATATTTAGATAGTAAATTATCATTTATATTGTATAAAAAAAAGTTCATTCCATTAATAATAGAATTATTATCAACTGAAGGATTACTGTTTGTAATTGCTTATCTAAATAATGGATTACATTGGTTTTTATATTTGGTATGTCCATTTATATTTATAGTATGGTTATATATAATATTATGTATTTTTATATTTAGAAATAAAAAATACAATTTTTTAAGAAGATTCACATTTGCATTTTCATCAATATCGGTAATACTATTGGTAATAGAAAGCTGTATTGATTTGTTTATAAAAGAAAAAATATTCTTAACATGGTCAATTTATGCTTCTTTGCCAATTATAATTATAAGTATATTGACATTTATAATATCATATAATAAAAGATTACTTGATGAAATAAAGCAAAGAATATTTATATAAAAAAATGACTCAAAGGTCATTCAACATTTTCTGGAATTAATATTTCCAAATATTTAACAATTTCTTCTTTAGTATATTTATTTGAATCTCTTAACCATTCAATACCTAAATTAAGAACACCACCTAAATAAAATTTTGCAATAATATTAGATGGAACACTAGTACTAACATTACTAGATTCCATTTTTTTTATAACTTCATTATTAGCAACACTTGATAAAATATCCATCATAATACTATTTCTATTATTTATCATAATTGCACTATAAATATCTCTTTTATTTTCAATATGATCTAAAAATAATCTAATCATTTCTAAATAATATTCTTTTGTATTCAAAATATTTTTATTTTTTCCAAGTTCATTTGTAAATTCTTCCTTTAAACTATTAATAAATTCAACCAATAAATCATATTTATCCTCATAATGAGCATAAAAAGTAGATCTATTAATTAAAGCCATTGAACAAATATCAGAAACTTTAATTTCTTCAAAAGTCTTTGTTTTCATTAAATCAATTAAAGCTTCATATAAAACCTTTTTTGTTTTAACAACTCTTAAATCATCTTTTTTATCCATTTTCACTCACCTATAGATATTATAGTTTTTTATTAAACAAAAGTAAAGATAACTTCAAAAATGTCGTTTTTTATAAATACATATTAACACTTTTGTTGTTTATCATACAAAATATAAAAAATATTTGTGTTATTTTTTTTATTCAAGTAATAGAATTATAAAGTGTTGGAGGGATAAAATGAAAAAATTTACTGATTTTGTATGTAAACATACAAACTTAATATTAATAATGACTATCATTTTATTATTTGTATCATTTATAGGTATTAAATTAACAAAAATCAATTATGATATTTTAGTTTATTTACCAAGCGATATAGAAACAATAAAAGGTCAAAACATATTAACAGATGATTTTAATATGGGATCATATTCTATTGCTGTTGTTGATAACTTAAACAGTAAAGAAATATTAAAATTAGAAGAAAAAATCAAACAAATAGAAGGAGTAAATGAAGTAATTTCTTTGTATGATTTAATAGGTACTAATATACCAGCAAGTATATTACCAAATGATATAACAAAATATTTATATAAAGATAATAGTAATTTATTATTTATTACATTTAATGATGGAACATCAAATGAAAATACTATAAATGCAATAAAAAATATAAGAAATTTAAAAATATCAAACCTAAAATTAGGTGGTATGAGTTCTATGGTATTAGATACAATGGAATTATCAGAAAAAGAAATATTTATATACATATTAATCGCTGTAGCGCTATGTATTATAGTTTTATTAGTTTCACTAGATTCATATATAGTACCAATATTATTACTATCAAATATAGGAATAGCAATACTATTTAATTTAGGATCAAATGTATTTATGGGTAATATTTCCTATATAACAAAAGCCTTGGTAGCAGTTTTACAATTAGGTGTAACAACAGACTTTTCAATATTCTTATATCATTCTTATGAAAGCAAAAAAAATGGCAAATCAAAAGAAGAAGCAATGAGTGAAGCAATTAAAGAAACATTTACAAGCGTTATCGGAAGCTCGTTAACAACAATTGTAGGATTTTTAGTACTTTGTACAATGAGATTAACATTAGGAGTTGATTTAGGAATAGTAATGGCTAAAGGAGTTTTATTAGGAGTAATATGTGTATTAACATTATTCCCATGCTTGCTATTAAAATTTGATAATTTAATAGAAAAAACAAAACATAAAACATTAAATCTAAACTTTAATAAATTAAATACATTTATTGTAAATAAAAAAATATCTATTTTAATAATATTTGTTATCTTATTAATTCCATGTTACTTAGGATATAAAAAAATAGACGTTTATTATAAAATAGATTCATCACTTCCAAGTACACTAGAAAGTATAAGTACTAATAATATACTAAAAGAAAAATATAACATTGTAAGTCCAGAAATAATATTAGTTACAAATGAAACAAAAACAAATGATGTCCAAAATATGATTGATGAATTAAATAAAGTTGAAGGTGTTTCCTTTGTATTATCATCATCTAAATTAAAAGAACTTGGTATATCAAAAAATATGTTACCAGAAAAAATGGTTAAAGTATTTAAAAGTGAAAATTATGAAATGGTATTATTAAATTCATTATATGATGTAGCAAGTGATGAATTAAATGATCAAATAGAAGTAATAAATGAAATTGTTAAAAAATATGATAAAAATGCCATTGTAGCAGGTGAAGGACCACTTATGAAAGATTTAATTAAAATAAGTGATACTGATTTTAATAACGTCAATTATTCGTCAATAATATGTATTTTAATTGTATTATGTATTGTTCTAAAAAGTATAGGATTACCAATCTTATTAATTTGTACTATTGAAGGCGCAATTATAATAAATATGTCAATTGCTTATTTTACAGGAACAACATTACCTTTTGTCGCACCAATTGTTATAGGTACAATTCAGTTAGGTGCAACTATAGATTATGCAATATTAATAACTACTAATTATTTAAACTTAAGAAAAACAAAAGATAAAAAAGAAGCTATGATTGAAACACTAAACTATAATGGCAAAAGTGTTTTAATAAGTGCATTATGTTTCTTTGCAGCCACATTTGGTGTTGGCATTTATTCAAAACTAGAAATGGTTGGTAGTTTATGTACGTTAATTTCAAGAGGAGCAATTATTAGTATGCTTGTTGTTATAACAGTTTTACCATCAATATTGCTTATATTTGATAGAGGAGGAAAATATGAAAAAAAATTTAGTAAAAATAACTAATGCTTCATTAGCATTAACAATGTTATTAGTAAGTTTACCAATTAATACAAAAGCTTTAACAAGAGATGAAACAGTATATAGTAAGATTGAAAACAATGGAGAAGTTAAAAGTATTTATGTAAATGAACATTTAATTAATAATGAAAAAATAAACGATTTAAAAGATTATACAGAACTAAAAGAAATATTCAATTTAAATGGTGATGAAAAATTTAGTATAGATGGTTCTACTATTACGTGGAATTCTAATGGGAATGATATATTTTATCAAGGTAAATATGAAAATAATTTACCAGTTACTTTAAAAATAACATATAAATTAGATGGAAAAGAAACAAGTATAAATGATATGTTAGGTAAAAAAGGTAAAGTTGATATTACAATAAAATATATCAATAATGATAAACATAATGTATTGATTAATGGCAATTATGAAACATTATATACACCATTTGTAGTAATGATGGGAACAAGTATAAATGAAAAAACATCAAGTAATATAACTATAAATAATGGTAAAATAGTATCAAATGGTACAAAAAATTTTATAGTAGGTATTAGTACACCAGGATTATATGAAAGTTTAAAAATATCTAATTTTAAAGATTTAGATACAATAAAAATAAGTTATGATACAACATGTTTTGAATTAGGTTCAATCTATAGTGTAATAACACCTAAAATAATTGAATCAAGTGATTTAAAAATATTTGATAAAATTGATAATTTAGTTAATAAAGTAGATACATTACAAAAAAATACTGATTTGATAGAACAAAATACATTAAAATTATATAATGGTTCTTCATTAATAAGAGAAAAATTAGCAAATAGTTTAAAAAATTTAAAAGATGATAAAAATGTATTAACCGATAAACAATTAGATGCAATAAGTACAAAAGTAGAAAAAGAAACTAAAAAAAATTTTACTGATGAATATAAAAATCAATTAGCAAATAGTACATGGAAAACTGTTTCATCAAGTTTAACAACTAGTGATGAAGTAACTACTAATATAACTAATATTGTAAGTTCAAGTGTAACAAATGCTGTTACTGATTATTTAAAATCAGTAGGTGAATATGAAGATTATGTTAAATGTCAAATGGGGGATAATAATAGTTGTCAAGTAATTGCAAATGATAAAACATTAGCATATGTTAAAGCAGCTGCTCTTAAATCAGCAAGTGATTCATCTAAAAATGTATCAAGTTATGTATCAAGTTATACAGCTGAAAAAGTAACTAAAACAGTTGCACCAATAGTAGCTGAAAATGCAGCACTTGAAACTTCAAAAACTGTTTCTAAAAGTGTTGCTAATGAAGTTGCCAATTCAGTAAAAGAGGCTTCAATTAATACTATAAGTTCATCTTTAAATGAATTATATGAAGGAATTGTTAAATTAGATGATGGACTAAAAGAATTATCAACAGGTATAACTAAATATAATAATGAAGGTATAAAAAATATTAGTAATTTAGTTAATAATGATGTTAAAGGTATAAGCGCAAGGATTAAAGCCTTAACTAAATTAAGTAATGATTATAAAACAATTCAAGAAAGCAAAAAAATAAATGGATCAACAAAATTTATTTATGTTATTGATAGTGTTAGTTATGTTCCAGAAAAAGTAGTAAACAATGTAGCACAAACAGAAATATCATTCTGGGAACGTCTTAAAAATTTGTTTAAATAAAAACCATAGATTTAAAATCTATAGTTTTTTTTCGCTCATTTTTAATAATTCATCTTCCGAAATAATCTTAACACCTAATTCTTTAGCCTTTGTATTTTTGGAAGAAGTAGAATTAATATCATTGTTAATTAAAAAATTAACATTATTGGAAATTGCTTTAACAACTTTTCCTCCACATGATTCAATAAACTCGATTAATTCATCTCTGTTTTTAAATTTATTAACGCCACCAGTTATAACAAATGTTTTATTTTTTAATGTTGATTTATTATTGATATTATCAATTAAAATAATTTCTTTTCTTATTTTATTATACTCTGAAATGAAATCAGGATTTTTAAATGTATCAATCCATTCTTGAGCAATAACATCACCAACACCAACAATTGAACTTAATTTGTTATAAGATAAATTTGATATTATATTAATGTCATTATTGAATTTATTACAAATAAGTTTAGCTCGTGATAAACCAATATCAGGAATACCAAGAGAATATATAAAATTAGCAAGTTTAACTTTTCTTGATTTTTCAATTGCTTCAATTAAATTATTATAAGATTTTTTACCAAATCCCTCAAAATTAATTATTCTATCTTTATAAGTAGAAAGGTTATATAAATCAGCATAAGTTTTAACCATATTTTCATTAATAAGTTTACTTAAAATAGCTTCTGAAATACCTTCTATATTCATTGCATTTCTGCTAACAAATAAACTTAATCTTTTCATAAATTTAGCAAAACAAAATTCATTTGTACAATATAAATATTCAATTCCATTGTTATTTATAATTTCTGTTTTATGATTACAAACAGGACATTTATCAGGAATAACTAAATTATTACTGCATGTAATATTATTTGCAATTTGAGGTATTATCATATTAGCTTTATAAACTTCAATTTCATCATTAAGTCCTATTTTTAATTCTCTTAAAATAGATATATTATGAAGTGAAGCTCTTGATACAATTGTTCCTTCAAGTTCAACAGGATCAAATACAGCAACAGGATTAATTAAACCTGTTCTAGAAGCCATCCAATCTACATTTCTTAAAATAGTTTTAGCAGTTTCATCTTGCCATTTAAAAGCAATAGAATGTTTGGGATATTTAGCAGTTGTTCCTAAACTATTGCTATATTTTATATTATTATATGTAAGAACTAATCCATCAGAAGGAATATCATAAGTTTTAATTTTTTCTTTATAATTTAAAACTTCATTTTTTAAATTATTTTTATTAACTTTAACATATTCAACAGTATCAAATCCCAATGTTTTTAACCATTTAAAATTCTCATCTTTATAATTAGATAATGGTGTACTTGCCTCTATCAAAGCAAATATAATACAATTTACATTTCTTTGAGCAGTTATAGAACTATCTAATTGTCTAACAGATCCAGAGCATAAATTCCTTGGATTTTTATATTCATTATCCATATTCATTTTTTCAAAATCAGAATATTTAATTATAGCCTCACCCCTTAAAACCAGTTTTCCTTTATAATTAATTGTATAAGGAATGTTTTTAAATTTTTTAACATTTTCTGTTACAACTTCTCCTATAATTCCATTTCCTCTTGTGACACCGCTTATAAGTTTTCCATCTTCATAAGTCAAAACAATAGTTAAACCATCAAGTTTCCATGATAGTAATCCTTCTTGATTTCCAATAAAAGATACTAAATCGTCAGTATTTTTAGTTTTTGCAAGTGAAAGCATAGGATGAGGATGAGTCATTTTTTCTAATTCATTTGATATTGTTGGTTCGATATTAATAGTAGGGCTATTAGAAAAAATCATATTTGTTTCTTTTTCTAATGATACAAGTTCATCATATAATTTATCATATTCATAATCAGTCATCATTGGTGTACTTTTTTGATAATAAAAGAAAGATGCTTTATTTAAAATTTCTATTAATTCTTTAATTCTATCTATTTTTTTATCCATTTAAATCTCCAATCGCTAATTTAATTCTACATTCTTTATATGGTAAAGTCAAGTAATGTATTTAAGCAATTTAAAAGCTTGCATTATGCAAACTTTTATTTACTAAAACTAACATTAACTAAATCTTTATATGGAACTCTTTTATTTAATTCTCCAGCTTCTTCCATTATTTCTTGGACATGATTAAAATTTTCTTCTGTAATTAAAGTATTATCATACCAAGAATCAATACTTTTATATCTATCAACAATTGTTGTTAAATCGCTTAAAGATACATCTGGAAAATAATTTAATATTGTTTTTGCTATTTCTTCAGAATTATGATCTTTAACGTAATCAATTCCTCTTTGAATCGCTTTAGTAAAACCTTTAATTACATCTTTATTATTTTCAATATAAGATTTTCTAGCATTATATACAGTATATGGAACTTCACCACCTAATTCACCTAAAGAAGCAACAACATAGCCAAAATTATTTTTTTCAACTGCTAAAGCATTAGGTTCGAATAAGGTAACAAAATCACCAGTACCGCCAATAAATGCACCTTGCATACCCGCAAAAGCAATAGATGTATCAATAGTTACATCTTTGTTGGGAATAATATTATGTTTTTTTAGAATATATTCAAGTGTCATTTCAGGCATTCCGCCTTTTCTTCCACCAATTATATAAGAATTTTTTAAAGAACTTATAGTAAAATTGTCTATTTTTTCTCGTGCTACAATAAAACTACCATCTCTTTTAGTAAGACCAGCAAAATTTACTAAATAATCTTTTTCTCCTCCATTATATACATATATTGTTGCTTCACTTCCACAAAAACCAATTTGAACATCACCAGATAAAACAGCAGCTGTAACTTTATCAGCACCTGCAGTTAATATTATCTCAACATCAAGTCCTTCATCTTCAAAATATCCTAAAGCATGAGCAATGTATTGTGGAGTGTAAAATACGGAATGTGTAACTTCTGCTACCCTAACTTCGAGGACACATTGCTGTATTAGAACTGCCTATATAATTTATATAGACATTATCTCCATCTGATTCAACAGAACTTACTAATAATTTAATCATAATTCGTTTATCAACAATATCTAATGTATCAAACGAACTCATATATTTATCTATCATATCTAATGCAAGTGAAGCAATTTCTCTTTGATCCATTTCTCGATTTACTTCTTTTGTTAATTCATCAACTCTTTTTTCCATTTCAATGTTTTTAGATTTTAAATCTTTTATTTGTAATGCTACATCACTAATTAACTCAGAATCAATAATTGCCATTCTATCAATTAATGATTCGATTTTCATTTTATTCCTAGTTAGTGTAGCATTTAAAGTTTGTAATTCATTTTGTTTTTTTGTAGTTTCTTTTTCTTTACCATCAGCAATTAATTTTAATCTTTTCATAAAATCGCTTGTTGGTAATGTTAATTCTTTAATCTTTTGTATAACTAATTTGTCGGTTTCTATACCATTTATATTTTTACATTTGCATAATTGTTTTCGACTCTTATCTTTAAGTTCACAAAGATAAGAAAAGTTTCTTTCCCCATTAGGTGCTATTAAATTTCGTAGTCTTGGTCGCATATAACTTCCACAGTGTTTACATTTAATAATACCAGATAATATTGAAGTGTTTTGTTGAGGGGTTCTACATCTTTTATCTTTATTACTTTCTATTAAATTCCAAACTTGAATAAACTGTTCACTTGATATTATTCCATCATGTTTTCCAATAGCTATAATCCATTCATAAACATCTTTATAAGTTTTAGTTCTTCCAACCATTTCTTCTCGTTTATTATATGCCATTAAACCATTTTTACCATCACACTTTATTTCTTCACTTTCATAAATCGTAACATTCATTTTTTCAAAGAAATGTTTAATTTTTTCATCTGCTATTGCATAAACAGGATTTTTAAGAATAGTTACTAGTGAAAATCTTGTAAAATTATTTCCATTTCTTGTCTTGATTCCCTGTTGTAACAAGTATGATTCTAATTTTCCTAATCCTTTTAATTCACACATTTTATTCCATATAAGTTTAATAATTTCTGCTTCTTCAGGTATTATTTCAAGTTTGTATAAACTTCTTTTTTTACCATCAATTGATAGGTTTTCTATTTTTTGTGATTTATACCCAAGAGGAGTATTACCACCAAGCCATCTTCCTGTTTTTGCAAGTTCATACATATTATCTTTTATTCTTTCAGCAATTGTATCTCTTTCTAGTTGAGCAAATACGGATGATATCATAAGCATTGCAGATCCCATTGGAGTAGAGGTATCAAAGTTTTCGGTTACTGATATAAAGTCTACATTATATTTTAAAAATTCATTCTTAAGATTACAAAAATCAGCAACATTACGACTAATTCTATCTAATCTATATACAATAATGCATTTAATTTTTTTATTTCGTATATCTTTCATCATTTCTTGAAATTGTGGTCTATTGGTATTATATCCAGTAAATCCCTCATCCTGATATACTTTAATATTTTTTTCATCAATATTGTATTTATTTATTAACTGATTTTTGCATAATTCTATTTGGTTTTCTATACTGTCACCTTTACCAGTAAATTTTGACTTTCTACTATATATAGCATAGTATGTTTCGTTATCCTTTTTGCTTTGATTTTTTGTTTTTACATCCATAATACCATCCTTTCATTCAATTATTACATCATTTTACATTTAGCATTATATCACATTATGGAAATTTAATCTATTGAATAAGTGACATCTATTCGAATCAATTTAAATTAACTTGCAAAACTTGTCCTATAGAGTTAACATCACTAACGAGGTGATATTTAGTGAGGAACTCCTTAATAATTCTTTATTATATAATCAATTAAAAAATTCTAATTTTGATATTCAAATATAGTTTTTTAAAAATAGATTTTAAAAGTATGGTATAATATATATGGAAGGTGGGTGTAAAATGAAGAATACAATCATTAAGTCAATATTAGCAGTTGTGTTCGGAATAGTTATAGGTATATTTTCAAAATGGGGAGATGTTATACCTGGTGATAATTTAATAAAATATTTTGGGTGGATATCTTCTGGTGTTATTATTTGGTTGGTAATAGGATCATTTTTAATTATCAAGACTAAGAATAGAAAAGAATTTAGTATTGTTTATTCATTATTTATGATATCAATGCTGATATCGTATTATGTTTTTTCTTTGTTGGTAGTTAAATACTTAGTTAAAAGAATAGTAATATTTTGGATTATAATGTTTATTGGATCACTTATTTTAGGAAATATAATATACGGTAAAAAAAATACTAATTTGTTTAGAATATTATTTATTCTAGCTTCAATAATATTTTTGATATATGATGCCATAGAAATAAATGGAATTAATCTAATAGCTATTATTCCTGAGGTATTAATGGTTGTATATGATTTAGTTATTATTAGCAAAAGCATAAAAGAAGTAAAAATTTAAATTACAATTTTTTAGTTAAATAAATATGAATTTGTTATAGGAGGAGGAAACAAATGAAAAATGAATTAATAATTAAAAAATGTCAAAAATGTGGTGCATTGGTAGAAATAATCAATGAATGTAACTGTGGAGATTGTGGAATAACTTGTTGTGGTGAACCTATGGTTAAGTTAATTTCAAATAGTGTTGATGCATCGTTTGAAAAACATATTCCAACTTTTGAATATGTTGATGATGAAATACTTGTAAAAGTAAACCATGTTATGGAAAAAGAACATTTTATTGAATGGATTGCACTTGTTAATGACAAAGATATTTATAAAGTTAAATTAACACCAGAACAAAATGCCGAATGTAAATTTAAATATATAAAAGGATCAAAATTATATGCATATTGTAATAAACATGGGCTTTGGTCTTGTGATGTAGAATAATAGTTATTTGTATTATAATTGTTAAAAGTCTTTGACAAACTTCCAAAGACATTTGGTAGAAATCCACTACTAACATATATATAATTGTTAGTGAAAGGAGGAATAAGAATGAAGTTAGGAGATAATATTTTCAAACTAAGAAAAGATTGCAAACTTTCACAAGAACAATTAGCAGAAAAAGTTGATGTTACTAGACAAACAATATCAAATTGGGAGCTTGGTGAAACTTCTCCAAATCCTGAACAGTTAAAATTATTATCTAAAGCACTTAATGTTAGTATTGATGAATTATTAAATAATGATATTAAACAAGTGTTAGTAGAAAAAGTAAATAATACTGAAAAGCTTGCCGAAATAATAATTAAAATACTAAAAGTCTTGGGAATAATTTTTGTTGTTGGTTTTGCTATTACTATTTTAATAAATATTATGTTTGGTGTTAAAAAAGACTCGATGACTATAAAAGAAAATCAAACTGTTCTTCTTAATTGTAAACTTAATGATGAAAAGTACACTTATCTAATAGAATATGATAAAGATGATAATATTGTTGATGCAAGTGGTAGTGATTATATTATAAATGTTGTTAAAGATAAGCAGTTTAACAAAGCTAAAATATTAGTAAAATATATCGAATCATATTTTGAAGACAATGGTGGGAAATGTTAGTTTAATAATATATTTTATAAATAAGATCAATTTTATGTTGGTCTTTTTTCTAAATTATTGACACCTAAATTAAAAAAATTTTTGAAATTGGAAAAATATGATATAATCAATATACAAGAAGTAAATCGCATTTCGTTCATTATTTAGGAGGAGTCTAATGAAGAAGAAAAAAATAATAATAATCTCACTGTGTTCTATGATAGGTTTAATATTTTTAGATTTTATAATCGCTCTATCATTTAATAATAGTCCAATAATTAAATTCAGAGATTATTTTGATGGTGGTTCTACTGTTTACATAGATAAAGGATTATTTACAAATACTTATAAATGTTCTGATGGTAAAACTAAAACAGTTTTGAAAACAACTAAATATGTTTGCCTTATGAAAGACAGTAAGGAAGAAGATAAAAAAGAAACAATAACAATTACATTTGATACTAAAGGTGGAAGTAAAATAGATAGTATTACCATGAATAAAGATACTGAACTTATACTTCCAAAAGAACCTGTACGAGATGGCTATGTTTTTAAAGGTTGGGTTGATAAAAACGAAACTCCAATTTATAACAAAGTATTACTTGCAGAAGACACAACTTTATATGCTGTTTGGGAAAAAGTAGAAAATAAAAAAACTAGCACTAAAACTGAAAAACCTAAAACAAATACTGATACAAATACTAACAATAGTAGTACTAATACTAATAAACCTAATCAAAATACAAATAATAATACAAATACTAACAATAATGAAAATACTAACAATAATGAAAATAATATTTTACCTGATGAAAAGCCACCAATTGTAGAAAAAACTCAAGCAGAAAAAAATAATGAATATAGAAAAATATTAGAAAATAAGTATTCAGTTAAAATCACATATAAAGATGAGAATGGTGATTACTTAATCGGTGGTTCTATAAAAACTGAAAAACTAAATGATGATAATGAGATAGATAAATATTTAAAAGAAGTAGAATCAACATTAAAAAAATATCCAAGTGGTTTCTTTAAAGAAATGAAAGATAATAATGTTTCACTTAAAATATACATGGTAAATAAAATAGATGGAAATTATTCAGGAATGACAGATGGAAGAAATCAAAGTAATATAACAGTAACTATTGGAACTAATAGTACTAGTTTATTTGAGAATACTTTACACCATGAGTTAATGCACTATATTGATATTTATATGCGACAAAAAAATTCAACATTAAACTTAGAAGAAATAATGAAATCATATAATCCAGAAGGTTTTACATATGGAGATAAAAGTAATGAGTATGTTTATTATTTTACAAGTGTAGATAAGGCTTACTTCTTATCAGCATATGGAAAAACAAATTATTTAGAAGATCGAGCTGTTTTATTTTCTGATATGATGACTAGAACAACAAAAAGACCATATTACAATGATGGTACTCCACTAAATAAAAAAGCAAAATTAATTAGTTCGCAAATTAAAGAACATTTTAAAACTCTATCTAATACAGAAAGATATCATTGGGATAGATTCTTATAATATAAGTTTAAATAAATTAATTTAGGAAAGGAGGAAAGAAATGAAAAAAGATTTACTAGTAAAAATAATCATAGCAGTAGTTATTCTTGCAGGATTAGGATACTTCGTATATACAAATTATGTTTCAAAAGAAAAAGATATGGTTTTTGAAGCAAGAATTAAAGAAGTAACAGTAAATGATAACGTATATACTGTTTTAGTAGAAGAATATGATAATAAGAAAAAAGAATATACTGTAGAGTATGAATTTGAAATAAATAAAGACACAAAAATAGTTTATAACAACGAAGATTCTACTGCAGATAAATTAAAAGCTAATCAAAAAGTAACTATTACTTCATCTGATGTTGTGTTACCTAGTGAACCAGCTAAATTATCTAATGTTAAAAAAATAGTTATTTCAAAAGATTAATTAGTTTTAAAAGTTTTGCTAAATAAAGCAAGACTTTTTTTATGGAGGTGTTATTTGTAAAAAAATAATTAACTATATTATAATTTATATTTTTGATTTTATAATATCTGCTAATATTTGTTATAATTTAACTTACATAATTAAAAATAATATTAAGTTGGAGTAGAACTTAAATGTGTTTCACTCTTTTATTGAGTTAAAAGATATAAGTCTTTTATTTGGAATAATTCTTTTATCAACAATAATAATTTTATTTATATTCAAATATGATAAGGAATTAAAGCTTAAATTACAAAAAATAAAAAATATACCTGAAGAATATTAATACATCGTTGATTGTGAAATATCAAAGCCTATTATATAAGAAGGAAAATAAATAGTTTATTTTGCAATTAAAAGCTTATTTTTGCATAGAATTAAATGTAAGAGTAAGGGGGATTGATTTGCAAGTTTTTGTCAATTATCCCACAACTGATGAGGGGATTAAGCAATTATTAGATAATTTAGCCACATTTAAAGCAAAACTTTTGTTAAAAAGTATTGAAAATTTAAATGTTGAAGATAAAGTAAAAGATGAGGTATTGGAAAAAGTGCTTGAAATTTTAAATAGCAGACCAAAAGAGGATATTATTTAGTTTCAAGCATCTTTTTTATTTGGTGGTAATTTTTTTTTGATATAACAACATCTGATGTTATCCATCTATTAACCGAGTCAGGATTTATATTTAATTCACTTGCAATTTCCATTCTTCCAATTTTATCTTTTAGTTCTTTAATTGTAGGGGATTGTTTATTTAATATAAAATCAAGGTAGTCATTATTATTAAAATTAAGTTTATCTCTAATTTCTAAATAATCAATTATTTTGTTGATTATTTGAATGATTTAATGATTCAGATTTCGATTATCACTTTGTTCTTCTAATTTTACAATAGTATTATATCCAATTCCTATATTTCTTCTATATTAAAGCTATAAATCGCATATTTCGTTTGATTTTGTTTTTAAATATACAGATTGAATCAGTTCATATATTTCCTTGATGTAATTGTAGTATCTGCTACTTTAATTTTTTTTAAATTGGAATTATTATTTTTAAATAAGAATAAAAAACTTGTAATTAAGATAACAAAAAATATAAGTAGTATTAAAAAATATTTTTTCATTTCTCCATCCTTTCTATTTATTATATTCAATAAAATAAAAAATGCTTATAAATTATATATTTTATAAAACAATATTCTTGTTATAAAAACTTCAATGTGATAAACTATATATAGGGAGTAAAGGGAGGAAATATGAGTTTATATTATATAGCAAATTTATACAAAGAAATTGATTACAAAAGTTTAATAGAAACAATGTTTGAAGAAGCTGATTCATTTTATCTAAGAGTATCAAGATCAAGAATAGGTGATAAATATAATAATGGGAGAGATGATTTTTTAAATATTCCTAAATGTATAATATCAGAAAGTTCTAGATCAAAATATTATGCTGATATGCATTTTTTAATAACACCAGAGTTAAAAGATATGGTATTAAAATATTTAAATCCGGAAGGATTATGTGCATTTGGATTTTATAAAGACAATATCCGTATTTTTGCACTTGAAGAAGGAAGTATGACATATATTGTTTTGAAAGATGAAATGGTTAATATCAAAACAAAATTATTGAACAAAGGAATTAAAATAGATCGCTTTACAGCTATAATGGAACCATGGTTAATAAATGAAAAAGGGTATGAATACTATACTAAAAATCCTGCAAAAGTAAAAGATATAAAATTCCTAATGGGATAGGAGAAAACATGAAATTAGAAAGTTTAAATGAAGAACAACTAGAAGCCGTAAAAACAACCGATGGTCCCTTATTAGTGCTAGCAGGAGCTGGATCAGGAAAAACAAAAGTTTTAACTACTCGTATAGCATACTTAATAGAAAGTGGAATTGAACCATATAACATACTAGCAATAACATTTACTAATAAAGCTGCCAAAGAAATGAAAGAAAGAGTATTTAAACTTGTAGGTCAAATAAAAGATATTCAAATATCTACATTTCATTCATTTGGATTATATATAATTAAAAGACATTATAATTTACTTGGATATGATAGAAATTTTACTATATTAGATGGTGATGATAGTTTAATTTTAGTCAAAAATATTGTTAAAGAAATGGGATTAAATACTGATGATTATAATCCAAAAGCAATAAGAAATAAAATAAGTGGCGCAAAGAATGAATTAGTATATCCTGAAGAATATGCAAGATATGTAGCTACTGATTTTGAAGAAATAGTATATAAAGTATATCAAAAATATGAGGAAAGATTAAAGAATAATAATAGTGTTGATTTTGATGATTTATTAGTTTTACCAATAAAATTATTTAGTGTTCATAAAGATATTTTAAAATTATATCAGGAGAGATTTAAGTATATATTGGTAGATGAATATCAAGATACAAATAGAGTACAATATATATTGGTAAATATGCTTGCTGCTAAATATAAGAATATATGTGTAGTTGGTGATAATGACCAAGCAATTTATTCATGGCGTGGTTCAGATTATAGAAATATTTTAAATTTTGAAAAAGATTATCCTAATTTAAAATCTGTGATGTTAGAAGAAAACTATAGATCAACAGGTAATATTTTAAAGGCTGCAAATGAAGTAATTAAAAATAATAGGATTAGAAAAGATAAGAATTTATGGACAAGACATGAAGATGGATCTAAAATTAGATATCACAGAGCACTTGATGAAAAAGATGAAGCATCTTATGTAGTAAAAGAAATTAAAAATTTATTATTAGATGGTGTTCAAAGAGAGAATATTGCAGTTCTTTATAGGACAAATGCTCAATCAAGAAATATGGAAGAAGCTATGTTAAGAGAAAATATTCCATATAAAGTAATAGGAAGTTTTTATTTTTATAATCGTAAAGAGATTAAAGATTTAATTTGTTATTTAAAATTAATATATAATAAAAATGATGATATTAGTTTGGTAAGAGTAATTAATGTACCTAAAAGAGGTATCGGGGATAAAACAATATCAAATTTAAGTGATAGATCATTTAAATTGAATAAATGTATTTATGATGTAATAGAAAATGGTAAAGAATTAGAATTTAAAAATATAATCGAAGAATTAAAAGAAAAAAGTGAGAATGTAAGTTTAACTGAATTGGTAGATTTAATATTGGATAAAACAGGTATTAGAAAAGAACTTGAAAGTGAAAAAACTGTTGATGCTGAAATCAGATTATCAAATTTAGAGGAATTTAAATCAATCACAAAAACTTTTGAGGAAAATAGTGTTTCTCCTAATTTAGAAGAATTTTTGGAAGAAATAAGTTTGGTTGCAGATATGAATGAGCATAAAAATGAAACAAATGTTGTAACATTGATGACTATTCATGCTGCAAAGGGATTAGAGTTTGATTATGTGTTTGTAATTGGCATGGAGGAAGGTTTATTCCCACATTTAAATAGTATGGAAACAGAAGATTTAGAGGAAGAAAGAAGACTCTGTTATGTTGCAATTACACGTGCTAAAAAAAAGTTATGGCTTATAAATGCTAAAACAAGAATGATTTATGGAAAACATGACAATTACTTTCCAAGTAGGTTTATATCTGAAATACCTGATGAATATTTAGAAAAAGATGATTCTAAAAAAACATATGTTTTAAATGATGATTATAAATTAGGTGATATATTAAATCATAAAATATTTGGTCAAGGTGTAATAGTAGGTATGGATGATAAAGATTTAGTAATTGCTTTTAGTAATAAATATGGAATTAAAAAAATTGCTCGTGGTCATGTGAGTTTAAGGAGGAATGATGATGCTTAATATTTTTGATGATTTAAATAAAGCAATAGAGCCGGTTCAAAAATTTATTGTGAATAATTATTCAAATCCATTATTATGGATTGGTTTGTTTGGTGGACTTTTTTTACTTGCTAAATTAATATATGATTCATTACAAAAAGAAAAATAAAAATGGAAAAAATTGTTAGTTATTAAATCTTTATTTAAGCACACTCTAATAGTGAGGTGAGATTTATGAATAACAAGTTAGTTGTTAATGGTTCAAAAGATGCTTTAAATAACATGAAATATGAAATAGCTTGTGAACTTGGTGTAACACTTGGACCGGATACTACTTCAAAAATGAATGGTAGTGTTGGTGGTTATATGACTAAAAGATTAGTTGAACTTGGTAAACAATCTATTAAATAATGTTAAAAAGGCTAGAAAACTAGTCTTTTTAAATATAATAAATTTATTTTTAAATTATATTGTAATTTTTATGTAAAAATGCTAAAATTAAATAGTAATAAAGATAATGTTTGAAGGGATTGTTGATAACATGATAAATAATACATACATACATACATACATACATACATACATACATACATACATACATACATTACTAAATAATAAAAAAATTAGT
>CAKPQS010000005.1 GCA_934179675.1 uncultured Bacilli bacterium | reverse complement strand
CTTCCTTTATTTTATTGTATCAAAAAAGTAGACTGATTGTCTTTTTGACATTGTCTACTTTTATCATATCACTTCAATTAGACTTTCTTTTAAATTATAATAATTATTGAGTTCTTACTTTTAACCAAAATGGTCCAAATTCATAAGCTTTTAAAGAATTTCTATTATATTCGATATATTTATATCCTAAACTCATATATTCGATTGCTGTTCCATCATCAAAATCATATTTAGTTTCTTTTATGACAATAAGTGGTTTTTGTGTTTGACCATCATTACTTTTTTGACCACATCTGATAAAATCAAAAACTATTAATCCTATCCATGCAATTAATATTAATGTAAATAAAATAGAAACAATTTTTTTTACTACTTTCAAAATAATCACATCCTTAAGTAAATTATAACATTTAAAAATTGAAAGTACAATAGTAAAATATAGAAAAATATGGTAAAATATAAGAGGAGATGAGGGAAATGAAACATTTAATAATGATTGATGGGAACAATTTATTATTTAGATCTTACTATGCTACAGCTTATAGTGGTAATTTTATGAAAAATTCTAAAAATTTTCCTACTAATGCTATATATGGATTAGTAAATATGATTAATAAAATACTAGATGAGGAAAAACCAAATTATGTAATTGTTGCATTTGATCGTGGTAAAACTTTTAGACATGAAAAATATACCGATTATAAAGGTGGTAGAATTGAAACACCTGATGAATTAAAGAAACAGTTTCCTGTTGCTAAAGAGGTAATATCAGCAATGGGTTTAAAATGGTATGATATAGATAATTATGAGGCTGATGATATAATTGGAACATTTTCTACCTATTGTGATAATGAAAATATAAAAGGTACTATTATAAGTAGTGACAAAGATTTGTTGCAGTTAATAAATGAAGATGTTGATGTTAAATTATTGAAATCTGGTGATTCAATTAGATATAATGAAGAAACATTTGAAAGCGATTATGGTATAAAACCTATTAATATAATTGATTTAAAAGCTCTAATGGGTGATAGTTCGGATAATATACCTGGTGTTAAGGGTATTGGTGAAAAGGGTGCTTTAAAATTATTGCAAGAGTATAAAACTTTAGATGGAATATATAATAATATTGATAAAATAAAAGGAAAAACTAAAGAAAAATTAGAAAACGATAAAAAAAATGCTTATTTTTCCTATGAACTTGCTACTATTTATAAAGAGGTTCCTTTAGATATAAAATTAGAAGATACATATTATGATGGGCCTAATGTTGAAGAATTAAATAAATTATATAGTGAATTAGAGTTTTATTCGTTTTTAAAAAAAACTAATCAAAAAGATGATGTATTTAATTATCAAATAATAGATAATATTTCACTTATAAATTCTGATAATATTTCTTTGTATTTAGAATGTAAAGATTTTAATTATTTTAAAGCTAAACCGATTGGGGTAGGTATATACGATGGTTCAAATGGTTACTATATGAGTTTTGATAATTTAATTAAAAATAATGAATTATTAAATAAAATAGATGTTACTTATAATTTAAAAAGATTATATGTTTCTTTAAAAAATAAAAATATCGAATTTACAAAATTACCATTTGATACAATGCTTGCTTCTTATTTACTTGAATATAATACTAAAGATGATGTTGCTGTAAGTGCGAATAATATGGGATATAATATACCTTTAATAAATGAATTATATAAAAATGAAGAAGATATACCTAAATTTGCTTGTTTGAAAGCTAAATTTTTATATGAAACGAAATCTAAATTTTTAAATGAATTAAATGAAAAGAAGCTAATTGATTTATATGAAAATATAGAATTGCCACTTACTATTGTTCTTGGTAAAATGGAATATAATGGCATTTATGTAAGTAGTAGTATTTTAGAAAATATGGGTAAAGAAATTAATGATAAAATTAATTTAGTGGCACTAAATATTTATAATTTAGTTGGTCATGAATTTAATATTAATTCGCCAAAACAATTAGGTGAAGTTTTGTTTGATGAATTAGGTTTAACTCATGGTAAAAAAAATCAAAGTGGTTATTCCACTGCTAATGATGTTTTGACAAAATTAAAAGGTACACATCCTGTTATTGATGAAATAATAGAATATCGTATGCTTACGAAATTGTATTCAACTTATATTGAAGGATTAATTAATTCAATTTCATCTGATGGTAAAATACATACAATTTATAGTCAGGTTACGGCTAGAACTGGTCGATTATCATCCCTTGAACCTAATATTCAAAATATTCCGGTAAGGTATGAATATGGTAAAATGATTAGGAAAGCTTTTTTACCTTCTTCTAATTCTGTTATATTAAGTAGTGATTATTCACAAATTGAACTTCGAATACTTAGTTCAATTGCATCTATTGATTCAATGATTGAAGCTTTTAAAAATGGTATTGATATTCATACAAAAACGGCAGCTGATATTTTTAATGTTGATATTAGTGATGTTACTAAAGATATGAGAAGAATAGCGAAAGCAGTTAATTTTGGAATTATATATGGTATTAGTGGTTATGGTTTATCAGAAAATGTTGGTATTAAACCTAAAGAAGCAAAAGTATTTATTGATAACTATTTAAATACTTATCCTGGTGTTAAGGAATATATGGAAAATATTAAAAGGGAAGCTTATAATAATGGTTATGTTAAGACTTTATTTGGGCGTATAAGAACAATTGATGAACTTAAAAATACTAATTATATGATTAGAATGCAGGGTGAGAGAATCGCACTTAATACACCAATTCAAGGTACTAGTGCTGATATTATTAAAAAGGCTATGATTGATATTGATAAAGAATTTATTAAAAGAAATTTAAAAACAAAAATGATTATTCAAGTACATGATGAACTTATATTTGATGTACCAAATGAAGAAATTGAGATTGTTAAGAAAATAGTTAGTGATTTAATGGAAAATGCATGTAAATTAGAGGTTCCTTTAAAGGTTGATATTGAATATGCTGATAATTGGTATGATGTAAAATAAATTAAGAAGTTAAAATTATAATTGTGTATTTAACAATTCATTTAAATTTAATTAAAAAAAACTACAAAAATATTGTAATTTATAAAAAAATTTATTATAATTCTAATGTTTTATGCATTTTTATTTGATATTTTCATTTAATAATGCTATAATATGGTTGACGCTTTTAAAGGGAGGGAAAATTATGGCTAAAAAAGGTGAAGCTAGAGAATTAGTTACTCTTAAATGTAGTGTTTGTAAATCTGAAAACTATCGTGTTTCTAAAAACAAAAAAAATACTACAGATCGTTTAGAATTAAAAAAATTCTGTAACAAATGTAGAACAAACACAGTACATAAAGAAAGCAAATAGTAGGGGAGTTGACTTATGATAAACGTAAATGATATTAAAGTTGGAATGACAGTTTTATTCGAAGGTGACATTTATTCAGTAATTGAATTTTTACATGTTAAACCTGGTAAAGGTGCTGCCTTTATGAAGACAAAATTGAGAAATTTAAGAACTGGTGCAATTGTTGAAAAAACATTTAATAGTAGTATTAAATTAGAAAAAGCCATGATTGAAAAACACCCAATGCAATTTTTATATAATGATGGCAACAAATATAATTTTATGAATATGCAAACTTTTGAACAAATAGAATTATCTGCTGATCAAATTGGTGATGACGCTATTTATTTAAAAGAAGGATTAGAAGTTGATTTAACATTTTATGAAGGTGAATTATTAGGTTTAATTTTACCTGATAAAATTGCTATGAAAATAGTATCAACTGAACCTGCTGTAAAAGGTAATACAACAAATAATGCCCAAAAAGATGCCGTTTTAGAAACTGGTCATACTGTAAGAGTTCCTCTATTTATTGAAGAAGGGGAAACAATATTAATTTCAACTAAAGATGGAAAATATGTTTCAAGAGCTTAAAGCTCTTTTTTTTTAAAACTAGTCAATATATTTTTGACTAGTTTTTCCTAATATCCAATCTGCTGAATAATTATAATTTTTACATAGTTCTAATAAAAATGCACCCAATATTAATACTTCTCCTTTTTCATAAGCATACCATGTAGATGCAGAAGTATTAAGTCTTTGAGCAAATTTTTTTAATGATTCATTTTTATCATTTCTTATTTCTTGTACTCTTTTAGAAACAATATTTATATCAATATTTTTATTTTGTTTAATATCTATTTTTTTATTTGTTAAACACAATATATAATCTATATTAATTTTATAAAATTGTGCTATTTGATACAATCTTTTTGTTGGTATAAAATCTTTACCATTTTCCCATCTAGCATATATTGAATCACTTACTCCTAGTATTTTTGCAAATTCTTTTTTATTAAAATCACTTAATTCTCTTAAGTCTTCTAATCTATTATTCATTGTAATCACCTACAATAATTTTTACATTAAAAAGAATATTATTTAAAAAATCGAACAAAATACGAATTATATGATATAATATTTATGAGGAATAAAATTATGATTGTATGTTTTAAAAAAAAAATTAGTTTTTATGATTTACTTAAATTGATGAAAAAAAATAAACATCCTTATAAAATAAAATTAACTTTGCAGAAAAAAACAACTACTTATATATTTGATTTCGAGAGTAATTGTTATGTTTTAGAAAATACTAATGATAAAAATTATATTTTTAGTGATTATTTAAATGAAACTTTAACAGATAGACAAATGTTATATGACAATATAGAAATAGAAGACAATTATTTGTCTTCTAAACTTCTTAAATAGTCTAAAAATGTATTATAAGCTTTATTTTCAAAATATAAATTTATTTTATTAAATTTGAAATTTTCATCTTTAGATTTAATTAATTCTTTTATTATGTAAGATAATAAATTAGGATTTCTAACTAATAGTGGACCTATTACATAAGTTCCATAAAAATTTTTATAGTGTAATCCTTCATATTCAGAATTTGGATAACTTCCAACTCCTCTTATGACTTCGAATAATGGATTTTTAATATTTTTGGTAGTATATGATTGGTTTTGAAAACCAATTATTTTTGTTTTGATAAGTGGCATATTAAATACAACTTGATCAACCATTCTAAAGTCTTCTTTTTTTGATTCATAATCAAATATTTCTAGGCATTTGTGAGTAATATTATTTTCTTTTAATGTTTTACCAAATAAAACAATAGAATTACCTGTAGCTAGGAAAAATTTATTATTTTCAATATATTCTTTAATACTTTTTTTATATTTTATTAAATCTTTTAAAGCTAAATTTAAATTTTTTTCAGTTCCTGATCCTATATATACAAAATCATATTTTTTAAAATCAATTTTATCATTTAGTGTTAAAAATTCTATATTAACTTTTATATTTTGTTCTTCTAAATGCTTTTTTAAAGCTTTTATATTTCCGTTTTCACCATATAAATTTAATAAATCATAATATAGATGTAATATATTAATTTCCACTTTTTTCTCCTTTCATATTATTATTAAATGGTTCTACCATATCAAAGTTTAGTATTCCATATATATTTCCTTTTGTTTTAGATTTAATAAATTTTGTTGCTTCTTCTATTAAATGTATAACAACTATTTTATCTTCTTCAATATTTGCATATTTTAATCTTGTTGCAATATCATATGCTTGTGGACCAATACAAACAATTTTATCAATTTCATTATTATTTAGTAATTCAAATTCAATATCATATAACCATGATAGATCATCAAAATTATATCTTCTACTTATTTCTTTCCAACCAATTATTAATGTTTTTAATTCTGTATTTCTTTTTACGAATAATAATGATTGATTATATGTAGTTGCATTTTCAGCTTTATTATTTAAAACATATACAATTCTATTATCAAATGTATATTTATTAAATATTTTTAAATTTACAGGTATTTTAGATATTGTATTACATGCTTCATCTAAATTTAATCCTATAAGACTTGATATTGTAAAACCTGCAAGTGTATTATATACTTCAAATAAAGTATTGAAAGGTATATTAAATTTATATTCATCATTAACAATAACTAAATTTTTTTCATAATCTAATTTTGTTACTTCCATTAATGGCTTTTTTCTTTTGAAATCACAATTTGGACAATAATAGTTACCTAATGTTTCACAATGATAATATGTATATAATAATTTGCTATTACATTTTGGACAATATTTAATATTTAAATTTTCAAATTTTTCATCATTATATGTATATTGATTTGTACCAATTCCAAATAAAGTATATTTATTTTGGGCATTAAGAATAAATTTTTGTGTATATGGATCATCAGCATTTAATACTAGATGCATATCTTTTGTTAAAGCTTTTTTAATTTCTTCATATACAATTTCATAGTTTCCATGTCTTGGAGGTTGATCTCTTGTTATATTTGTTATTACAACATAATTAGGTTTTAAATATTTGAAAAGTAATTTTGTATATCTTTCATCTATTTCTGTGACTAAAATATCTTGTTTTAATTCACCCTTTAAATTACAAGCTGATAATAATGTTGTTAATATACCAGTTATTAAATTAGACCCTTTATCATTAAAAACAACTTTTTTTCCTTGGTTTCGTGCTATGTCAACTATTAAATTACATGTTGATCCTTTACCACTTGAGCCAGTGACACTGATAACTGTTTTAGGCATTTTAAGTTTACCTAAAATATTTTTATCAATTTTAAGCGCTACTGAACCAGGTAAAACACTACCTCTATTTAATAATTTACCTATAAAAATTAATATTTTTGCTGTTAATATACTTAATATTTTCATTTGTATCACCTTTTTAAATTATAGCACATCTTATATAAAAAAATAAAGAAATATTTATTTTTAAACTATTAGTTTAGATTTTTACAAAATATAACTAGTTTTGTCGAATTAGTTAATTTTTTTTTTATTTAGTGCTATATTAAAAACGGTGATGATATGTTTAATATAGATATTGTATATAATAGAGAAACATTATATATATTAGTAGAAGGGAATTTAAATAAAAAAAATATTATTAAATTAAAAGAAAGGTTATATAATATAGTAAAAACATATAATATTTTAAATATTGTACTAGATATTAAAAAAACAAATATATTAGATGAATTAGAATTTTATAATTTTTTAGATGATTATGATATGAAATATGATGGCAAACTAAAAGTAGTTGAGTGTTGCTAACATATTTTTTTTATTTGGTCATATATTTAAATGGTGAATTATGTATAGTGGTTTAAGAGATTATATAATGGAAAATGAATTTTGTATTCATATATTTGAAGATCGTATTAATATTGTAAACTATATAAGTATTTATGAATTTAATGATAATTCTATTATTATAAAATATAAAAAAGGAATTGTTAATATTAAAGGAAATAATTTAACTGTCTGTAAATTAGTAAATGATGAAATTTTAATAAGTGGTAAAATCGATAAAATAGAATTCAGGTGAATATGTTAATACTTAAGATAACTGGTAAACATAGTCAAATGTTTATTCAGAAGTTATACCAAAATAAAATAAATTTATATAAAATTAAAAAAATATCTAAAGATATTATATATATTTACATAAAAAAAGATGATTTAGATAAAATTTTAGATTTAAAAACAATTTATGATATTGAAATAGTTGGATCAACTGGAATAATTAAAATAAAAGAAACATTAAAAAATAACTTATTTCTTATTATTTCTATTATAATCAGTATATTTACTATATATATTTTAGGTCAAATTACTTTTGAAATTGATATTATAACCAATAACAATAAATTAAAAAATAACTTAAATGAAGAATTAAATAAAAATGGTATTTATAAATATAGCTTTAAAAAAAATTATCAAGAATTAAAAAACATAAAAAACATAATACTTACTAAATATAAAGATAATATAGAATGGTTAGAAATAGAAAATGTTGGTACAAGATGTATTTTAAAATTAGAAGAAAGAATTAAAAGTGAAGAAAATAATACAAATGAATTAAGAAATATTGTTGCTTTAAAAGATGCTGTTATATTAGATGTTAAAGCTTCTAATGGAATTATAGTAAAAAGAACTGGTAGCACGGTTAAAAAGGGTGATATTATTATTAGTGGTAATATATATTTAAATGAAAATATAAAAAATATTGTAAAAGCTGAAGGAAAAGTAATGGGAGAAGTTTGGTATAAAACTAGTGTTAGTTTTCCACTTGTTTATAGTGAAGAAAAATTAAGTGGTAACAAAAGTACTAGATATAGTATTAAATTATTTAATAAAGAATTTAATTTGTTTAAAAAAAAGGGAAAAATAGAAAAAAATAAAATTTTTGAGAATAAAATAGTTTCTTTATATAAAAATATTATATATGAAGTAAATAAAATAGATAATGTATATAATTATGATGAAGCCATTGAAAAAGCTTTAGAATTGGGCAGAAAAAATATAAATAGTAAACTAAATGACGAAGAATATATAATTTATGAAAAATGTTTGAAAGTTTCTCTAAATGATAGTAAAATAGAAGTAGAAGTATTTTATGCTGTGTGTGAAAATATTACAGCTTATGAGAGGATTGAGCAAAGTGGTTAGAGATGTTGTAAGAAATGTAATGGTTCAAATATGGCCAATGATTGTAATTATTTCTGTAATATTGATATCTTTTAGAATAACATATTTAGTTGTTAATCATAAAAAATTTTTTCCCTATAAAGAAATATTATTATATGGTTTTGTTTTTTATATTTTGTGTTTATTCTATGTTGTAACATTTAAAGATGTATCATGGGGAACTAATAATTTTATTCCTTTTAAAGAAATATTAAGATATGATATAACAAGTGAAGCTTTTTATAGAAATATAATTGGTAATATGTTTATGTTTATGCCCCTTGGTTTCTTTGCAGGTTATATTTTAAAACTACAGAATGTTAAACCAGCTTTATTAATTTCTTTTATTGTTTCTGTTTCTATTGAACTAACACAAATGTTTATTGGAAGAGTATTTGATGTTGATGATATTATGCTTAATGTAATAGGTGGCACTTTCGGATATTTTGCGTACAAAATAATTAATTATATACAAGATCATTTACCTAAAATACTTCAAAATGTTATTCTTTATAATATTATAATAATAACATTTGTTATTATATTAATAATGTATTTGTTAAAAATCATTAATATTTCTGGACTTTAATATTAATGATTTGATATAATTGAGGTGTGATTGATATGAGAATAGGAATTTTTAATAATACTTTAGAAAAAATTGATAAAACTTTTGTAAGAAAAATAGCAAAATATACATTAAAAAAAATGGATGCTTGTAATAGTGAAGTAAATATTATTTTTGTTGGTTTAGATGAAATACATCAAATAAATAAAACATATAGAAATGTAGATAGACCGACAGATGTTATTTCTTTTGCTTTAGAAGATACTGATGATGTATCAGTATATAGTGCAAGAGTACTTGGAGATATTTATATTTGTTTAGACAAAGTACATGAACAAGCTATAGAATATGGACATAAAGAAGAAAGAGAAATGGCTTTTTTAATTGTTCATGGTTTATTACATTTACTTGGATATGATCATATGAAAAAAGAAGATGAAAAGGTAATGTTTGGTTTACAAGAGGAGATTTTGAATGAAATGGGGATTACTCGATAAAGAAATAAGAAGTGGTATAAAAGGGAATCATTTTATTAGATATAAAAAAAGTTTTGAAAATGCTATAAATGGAATAATATATGCAATCAAATATGAACATAATTTTATTATTATAGTGAGTGCGATTATAATTACAACTATATTGGGCTTTTTACTTAATATTAATAAAACAGAATGGTGTTTTATAATTGTTTGTTATGGGCTAGTTTTTGGATGTGAACTTATTAATAGTGCTTTAGAAGCTACTGTTGATTTAGTTACATTAGAAAGAAAACCACTTGCTAAAATCGCAAAAGATTGTGCATCTGGCGCAACTTTAATATTTTCATTAATGTCCTTAATAATTGGATTACTAATATTTATACCAAAAATGGGGTGAAAAAATGAGTGTAATTGCTAGCTTAATAGCATCTTTATTTTTAATAAGTGGTGTTTTTTTATCATTTGGTTTTAAAAAAACAGATAAATTTATTCAGTTTATGATGGCAAGTACATTAGGACTAGGATCATCATTGATAATGGTCGAATTATTGCCTGATTCTGCTAGTGGTATTGGTGAAGTTTTTGATGTTGCGAATAAATTATTTTTGTTGCTTGGATATATGATTATGGGAATAATAATTATAAAAATGTGTGATATTTTTATTCCTGATCATGAACTTAAAAAAGACAATAAAAAGAATCATTATTTGCACTTGGCCCTAATTATTAGTTTACCAATTATGATATACAATTTAATAGTTGGTATGAAAATTAATGTTTCTTCCAATCCTTTTATGTTAGGTTTTGGACTAGGCTTTTGTAATATATTATTTAGTCTATTATTATCTGGTTTATTTTCTAAAAGTTTATCAAAAAAAAAATTAATAATTACAATTATTTTACTTAGTTTATCACCAATTATTGGGAATCTATTTCATATTTTTTTAAATCATTATTTAAATATATCTACTAGTTTAATGGTAATTATTTCAACTATTAATTTAGGTATGATTATATATATTATATTAGGTGAACTATTTTTAAATTTATTAAAATATAAAGATACTTATATAACAATACTTGGTATAATTTTTGGAACAATATTATTATTTATTAGTCATTTATTTTATTTATAGGAGGTATACATGACACCACATATAAAAGCTTTAAAAGGAGAAATTGCAGATACTGTTTTAATGCCAGGCGATCCTAAACGAGCTAAATTTATTGCAGAAAATTATTTAGAAAATTATAAACTTGTAAGTGATGTAAGAGGAATACTTGCATATACTGGTTATTATAAAAACAAAAAAATAACAATTATGGCATCTGGTATGGGAAATGCTAGTATGGGAATTTACTCTTATGAATTATATAAATTTTATGATGTTAAAAATATTATAAGAATAGGATCTTGTGGAGCCTATAGTCCTAATTTGAATGTATATGATGTTTTACTTGTAAATTCATGTTATTCAGAATCGACTTATGGTTATGTTCAGAATGGTGATACTAATAATATTTTATATTCTGATAGTGAATTAAATGATAAAATTTTAAATTTAGGTTATAATATAATTGTAGGTAGAGTACATTCATGTGATGCTTTTTATAATAATTTAGATATAAAAGAATTATATGAAAAATATGAATGTTTAGCAGTTGAAATGGAATCATTTGCTTTATTTCATAATGCTAAAGCCTTAAATAAAAAAGCTACATGTTTACTTACAGTATCAGATTCACTTGTAACAGGTGCTTCATTAGATTCTGATGCTAGAGAAAGAAGTTTTAAAGAAATGATTGAAATTGCACTAAAATCAGTATTATAAATACTGACTTTTTAAGAAGGAGGGAAAATGAATTTACATACTTTAAAAACTGATAAATTTAAAACTGTTTATATAAGAGTTGATTTTAGAAGAAAAATAAAAAAAGAAGAAATAACTAAAAGAAATATACTTGCTGATATGTTAAATAGAGGAACAAAAAATTATCAAACAGAAAGAGAAATGATTATTCAAAGTGAAGAATTATATAATGCCAATTATGGTTATAATGTATGTTCTTCAGGTAATTATTCAATAATGAGTTTTAGTATAACTTCATTAAGTGATAAATATACAGAAAAAGGTAATTTAGAAAAAGTAATTAAATTTTTAATGGACATGCTATTTAATCCTAATATTAACAATAAATCATTTGATGAAAAGACATTAAATTTAAGTAAAAATTATATAAAAAAATATATTGAAGATATTTATGATAGTCCTAGAAGATATGCTAAAAGTAGAATAAGAGAAATAATGAGTCCAAATAGTCCTTTTTCATATCATCAAGATGGATATATTGAAGATTTAGAAAAAATAGATGAATATAATTTATATGAATATTATTTAAATGTTTTAAAAAATGATATTGTTGATATATATGTAATTGGTGAATATGATAATTTAGATATTTTAAATGATTATTTTAAAGAAACAAAAAATAAAAAATTAAATCATATAATTGAACATAAAAAATATAGAACTAAAATTAAAAAAGTAGTTGAAACTAGAAATGTAAGGCAAAGTACTTTTGTTTTAGGATGTAAAATAGAAAGCATGGATTCTTTTGAAATGCAATATGTAGCAAGTGTTTATTCTTTTATTTTAGGTGGATCGCCTGATAGTAAATTATTTATGAATGTAAGAGAAAAAAATTCTTTGTGTTATAGTATTTCTAGTGTAATATCACCTGTTACTAATAGTATGTTTATATATGCTGGAATAGATAAAAAAGATTATAAAAAGGTTTTAAAAGAAACGATTAATCAAATAGATGCTATGAGTAGGGGAGAATTTGATTTAGAAGATATTGAAAGTGCCAAGATAACTTATAAATGTGGATTAAAGGAAATATATGATTCTTTAGTTACGATGGCAAGTACTATTGCTAGTCAGGAATATTTAATGTTTGATTCTTTAGAAGATAGAATAAAAAAGATAGATATGGTTACTAAAGATGATATAATAAAATTAAGTAAAAAAATTAAATTAGATTCAGTTTATTTATTAAAGGGGGTATTAGATGAAAACAATTAGTTTATCTCATTTAGATTTAAATATGTATTATGAAAAAATAAATAATTTAGATGTCTATGTTATTCCTCAAGAAAAACAGGAAAGTGTATATGCTGTTTTGACTACTAATTATGGTTCTATTCATAATAAATTTATTTTAGATGGTAAAGAATTAGTAATGCCTCTTGGTGTTGCCCATTTTCTAGAACATAAAATGTTTGAATGTGAAAATGGTGAAGATCCTTTTAGTTTTTATGCCTCAAAGGGCGCTGATGCAAATGCTAGTACTTCATATTTTAAAACAAGTTATTTATTTTCGGGAAGTGCAAATTTTCATGAAAATTTAAAATTTTTACTAGAATATACTAATAATCCTTATTTTACTGATGAAAATATCCAAAAAGAACAAGGTATAATTGGTCAAGAAATAGAAATGGTTAGGGATGATCCATATAGAAGAATGTATGAAGAAATAATGAGTAATATTTTTATTAATCATCCTATTAAAGATTCTGTTATTGGTACTAAAGAAAGTATTGCTAAAATAACTAAGGATGATCTATATACTATATATAAGTGTTTTTATAGAAATTCAAATATGTTTTTAGTTGTTACTGGTAATGTTAAATATAAAGAAGTGTTTGATATTGTTAAAAAATATAGATTAGATAATAGTACAAAAGTTAATGTTTCAAAAATCAAATATGATGAACCTGATAAAGTTAATAGAGCATCTAGTACTTTAATAATGGATGTTACGATTCCTAAAGTAAGTATGTCATATAAAATTAATATTGATTCTTTGAAATTGGATAAAATTGATATAATGAGTTATGCTAGTATTTATTTAAATAGCAAATTTGGTGGATCTTCTATTTTTAATGAAAAATTAAAAAATATGGGGATTATATCTGAAACTTGCGGTTTTGATTATGATGTTGTAGATAATCATTTGGTTTTAACAATATTTGGTGAAAGTAAAGAATATAATGAATTAATTGAATATATTGAAAGAGAAATACATTCTAATAATATAGATGAAAATACTTTTTTTAGAAGTAAAAAGGTTTTAAAAAGTAATTTAATATATATGAGTGAAAATATATATTCGATGAATGATAGTATTACATCTTCTATAATTAAATATGGTAAATATGATGATAGATATAATATAATTGATAAATTAAATATAAAAGATTATGAATTATTTGTTAATAGTTTAAATTTTGATAATAAATCAAGTTTAATTATTAAAAAAACAGATTAATTTAATAAAAAATTGACTTTAGTTAGATTATATAATATAATTTATTGTAGTTATGGAGGAAAAAATGTTAAAAATTATATTAATTATTGTATGTATATTATTAATCGCAATTGTTTTATTACAAAGTGGAAAGGCTGAATCTGCATCTGGTGCTTTTACTGGTGGTAATGAAAATTTATTCGCGAATAGAAAAGAACGTGGTGGAGAGTTATTTATAAGTAGATTAACTTTTGCTCTTGGAATGATTTTTTTTATTCTTTGTATGTACATTGGATTTTAAAAACATAGTAAAGTTACTATGTTTTTCTTTGACTTGAAGTTTATTTGTGATATAATAAAGTAGATGTGAAGTGAAGGGTGTTTTTGCATGAAAAATAAAAAAAGAAAAGTTATAAATAAAGTATGTATATTTTTTTCTATAATATCAATAATTTTAACTGTTGTTTTTTTTGTTTATTTAATTAATTTAAATATGATTCCTAATAAATATTTGATTATGTTAGGAAGTATTATTGGCATCATTTACGTATTAATGTTACTTTTAATTATTCCTAAAAAAATTAAAGTATCACTTAAAATAACTTGTACTTTAATTATGTTTATAATATCTGGTATTTTATTTTATTCTGGTGTTGTATATGTTGATAAGTTAATTAATTTTTTGGACAAAATTGATAATTCTATTGTTCAAAAGGATACATATTATATTGTTGTTTTAGAGAGTAGTAGAATTGATAGTATTGATGGTTTAAAAGATAAAAAAATAGGTTATTATAATTCTAATTCTTCTAAAAGTAATAATGAAAAGGCTTTTAATTTACTTAATACTAAAATTACTTATGGTAAAGTTGAGTATAAAGATATAGAGGAAATGTTAGATGATTTGAGTGATAGTGTTATTGATGGGTTATTACTTAATGAATCTGTTTATAGTTTGATTAATTCTGATCTATCTTATTTGGGTATTAAGGTTAAAAAAATAGATACATTACATGTTTTAGTTGAAACTACTGATATTGTTAAGTATGTTGATGTAACTAATACGCCTTTTAATTTATATATTGCTGGTGGCGATGCTTATGGTTCTATTGGATATGTTACAAATACTGATGTTAATATGGTTGCAACTATAGATCCTGTAAATAATAGAATTTTACTTACATCTATTCCTAGGGATTATTATGTTGAATTACCGGGGAAAGGTGCAAAGGATAAACTAACGCATGCTGGATATTATGGTATTGAATCATCTGTTAAGGCTGTTGAGGATTTACTTGATATAGAGGTTAATTATTATGCTAAGGTTAATTTTTCTACTGTTGAGAAGGTTATAGATGCTATAGGTGGAGTAGATATATATAATGAATTTGAATTTACAGAAAGTGCTTTTCATAAATATACATTTAATCAAGGTGATTTACATTTAAATGGTAATCAAGCACTTGCGTATGCTAGGGAAAGAAAATCTTTTTCAACTGGTGATGTTCAAAGAGTTAAGAACCAACAGAAAATATTAACAGCAGTTATTAAAAAAATGACTTCATCAACTACTTTAATAACTAGTTATTCTAAAATATTAGATAGTATAAGTGATAATTTTAATACTAATTTAGATAATAAAAGTATGGCTAAATTAGTTAAAAAACAATTGAATAATATGAAGGGATGGACTATAGAATCACAAAATTTGACTGGGTATGATTATTACACTTATGATACATATACATATCCTAATTTAGAGTTATATGTGATGAAACAAAATGATGAGTCAGTAAATAATGCAAGAAAAAAAATAAAAGAATTTATGAAGTGAGGAATTATATATGGAACAATTGGTAAGTATCATATCTCCAACATATAATGATGAAGATACAATTGAAAATACAATAAATTCTGTCTTAAATCAAAGCTATAAAAATTGGGAAATGATAATCGTTGATGATTGTTCGAGAGATAATACTGGATATATTGTTAAACAAAAAGCAAAAGAAGATGAAAGAATTAAGTATATAAAATTAGATAAAAATTCTGGAGCAAGTGTTGCTAGAAATGTAGCATTAAAAAACGCAAAAGGTAAATATATAGCTTTTCTTGATTGTGATGATTTATGGCTTGAAGACAAGTTGAAAAAACAAGTAAATTTTATGGAAGAAAATAATTGCTATTTTTCATACACTGATTATGAATTTATTGATAAGAATGGTAATTTATTAAACAAAAAGAGAATTAGCCCTAAAAAAATTAGTTATTTTAGTATGTTATTGGGTGATTCAATAGGATGTTTGACTGTAATGTATAATAGTGAAAAAGTGGGATTAATTCAAATACCGTTGTTGAAAAAAAGAAATGATTATGCTTTATGGTGTAAGGTTTTAAAAAAAGTTAAGTATGGTTATAAATATAATGAAGTATTAGCGGTTTATAGAAAGAGTGATAATTCAATATCATCTGGTAGTAAATTTAAACTTTTAAAATATCATTATGAATTACATAGAAAATGTAATAATTTTAATCCTTTTTTTGCTTTCTTTTTTACGGTTACTAATATAATTAATTATTTTATTAATAAATTAATAAGAGAGAAGGCTATTTAACTTATGTATAAAGTTACTATATGTGGTCATTTTGGTGGTAATAAAGAGTTTTTTGATGGTCAAACTGTTAAAACTAAAAACTTATATAAAGCATTAGTTAATAAATATGGTAATGAACAAATTAATAAAATTGATACATATAATTGGAAAAAACATCCATTAAAAATGATTTTAAATTGTATAAAAGCATCAAAAAATTCTGAGAATATTGTTATTTTAACAGCTTACAATGGTATTAAAGTATTTATTCCTTTTTTTGTATTTTTAAATAAAAAAAGAAAATTTAATTTATTTTACGATGTTGTTGGTGGTTGGTTACCTAGCTTTATAAAAAATAAAAATTATCTAATTAAAAATTTAAAAAAATTTGATAAAATATTTGTTGAAACAACTAAAATGAAAAATGACTTAGAAAACATGGGTTTTAATAATATAGATAAATTAGTAAATTTTAAAATTATTGATCCTATAGAAACTAAAGATTTATGTTTTGAATTTAATAAACCTTTTCCAATTTGTACTTTTTCAAGAGTTATGAAGGAAAAAGGAATTGAAGATCTTATTGATGTTTTAAAAAAAATAAATGAAAAAGAAATAGTTTATACATTAGATATATATGGGCCCATTGATAATAATTATGAAGATAATTTTGAAAAATTAAAAAATAATTTTCCTGAATATATTAAGTATAAAGGATGTATTGATAGTAATCTATCAACACATGTTTTAAAAAATTATTATTTATTAATATTTCCAACTAGATTTAAAACAGAAGGAATACCAGGAACAATTATAGATTCATATTTTTCTGGGGTCCCTGTAATTGCAAGTAATTGGGAAAATGTTTGTGATATTGTTATAGATAATAAGACTGGTTATATTTATAACATGTTTGATAATAATGAATTAGAAAATAAGTTATTGTATTGTTTAGATAAAAAAAATGTTATTAGTTTAAAAGAAAATGTATTGGTTAATGCTAAAAAATATAGTAGTGATGCTATAACTAAATTAACAAAATATTTTAAATAGGTGAAATATGAAAAGGTTATTATGTATTGTATCTAGTATGGATAGAGGTGGAGCAGAAACTTTTTTGATGAAAGTTTATAAATGTTTAGATAAAAGTAAGTATCAAATTGATTTTTGTGTTTCCAAAAAAAATAAGGGTTTTTATGATGATGAAATAAAAAAAATGGGTGGAAAGATATTTTATATTCCTCCTAAATCAAAAAATCCATTTAAATCTTTTTTTGGAATTAAAAAACTTGTTAAAAAAGAAAAATATGTTTCTGTATTAAGAACTAGTCAACAATCACTTGCAACTTTAGATTTATTTGCGGCTAAATTAGGTGGTGCAAGTAAACTTATATACAGATCTAGTAATGCAGGAGTTACAAATGGAAAATTTATAAATAAGTTATTTGGATTTTTGCCAAAAGTAATACCAAATGTTAAAATTGCTCCTTCTAGTGAAGCAGCTGAATTTGTTTTTGGTAAAAATAATTTAAATAAAGTAACTATTTTACATAATGCTTTAAATTATGATGATTTTAAATTTAATGAAAAAAGTCGAGATAAAATAAGAAAAGAATTAAATGTTGGTAATAAAACTTTATATGGTCATGTTGGAAGATTAAATAAACAAAAAAATCATATTTTTTTACTTAATATATTTAAAGAAATATTAGAAAAAGATAATAATAGTATGTTAGTATTAATCGGTGAAGGAGAGTTAAAAGAAGATATTTTAAATAAAATAAAAGAATTAAATATTGAAAAAAATGTTGTTTTACTTGAACCTAAAAAAAATATTAATGAATACTTTATGGCTTTTGATAAATTAATTTTTCCTTCTTTATTCGAAGGAATGCCAAATGTTATAATTGAAGCAGAGGCTTCTGGACTTCCTTGTTTTATATCTAATACTATTACTAAAGAAGCAAATATAACAGGATTAGTTAAGTATATTGATTTAAATAAATCTGCAGAGGAATGGGCTAGTATAATTTTGAATAAAAAAATAGAAAAAAGAAAAGATTATAAAAATGATTTTATTGAAAACAAATATATGATTGATCAAATTACTGATGAATTTATAAAAATATGTTATTAAATTGAGGTGATTACATGAATTATTATTATTTACTATTAATAATTATATTTATTTTTACATGGATTTGGGCTTTATTTAAAGGAACAGAAGATATAAAAAAGAATCCAAAATACCTTTTTTTTGTATTTGTGATTTTAACTTTTTTTATATCTTTTAGAAGTATAAATGTTGGAGTTGATGCTCAAAGTTATAAAGAAATATTTTATGATATTTCAAAATGTAATTTTTTAGATGTTTATAATTATGATAGATATGAAGTTGGTTATAAATATTTATGTAAAATTTTTTCATTAGTATGGAATAATTATCAATTCTTTTTATCAAGTATATCAATATTTCAAATGATCGCTATTTATTATTTTATAAAAAACAATTCTAAAAATTATGCTATTTCTACATTTATTTTTATGACATTTGAAACATATATTTTCTTTTTTGGAATTTTAAGACAAGGACTAGCACTAGCAATACTTTTATTTTCTATAAAATATTTAAAAGAAAATAAAGTTTTTAAATTTATAACTTTAGTTTTAATTGCAAGTTTATTTCATAAAACAGCTGGAGTATTTATTGTTGCTTATCCTTTAAAATATATGAAAATTAATAAAATATCAATTATTATATTTTCAATATTAAGTTTTATTACACTTTTATTTGGAAAGGAAATAATTAATTTTATACTTAGCTTTGTATATAAACCTGCATCAATAAAATTTAATAGTGGAGAAGGTTATAAATTACTTTTATTAATGTATAGTATATGTATTATTGGATATATATCAAAAAATAGATTGATTTTACAAAATAAAAATAATATTTTATTTTTAAAAATTTTAATGTTAGGAACATTAATACAATGTTTATCTCCGACTTTTAAAAATGTTGGAAGATTAGTTATTTATTTTTTTCCATTTATTGATATTTTGCTTGCTAATATTTTTGAAGTAATTGAATGTAAAAAATATAAAATTGCTTTAATTTGTTTAATGATTATTTCATTATCAATGTTTTATTATATTAGAACAAATGATCTGTTTTATGAATTATTTTTTTAGGAGTTCATTATGAAGAATGTAATTAAAAAATCAAAAATAAATAAATTAGTATTTTATATATCTATTTTAAATAAAAAAAAATATAAATTAAATGATTCTTTAAAGTTTATAATTATAGAATTTATACTAATAATCAAAGTTTACATCATAAATTAACCAATAATAAAATGATTGATACATTGTATACTACTTCGGAATTATATGAAGATAGAAAGAAATATAATATAAAAAATGATCAAGAATATTATGAATATATATTATTGATGGGAACATTAATATATACAAGAATTAAATACTTAGATATAAATATAATAAAAAATGTTTTTTCTGTTTATTCTGATTTTGTAATAAAAGAATTTATAAATTATAAAACAAATAATAAATCTTATAAATATTTAGAAAAAGCTTAAAAAATAAAAATTTTGATCTATATTTAAAATATTGTAAATATTATATGTTATTATTAAATAAAAAAATATAAATGGAGGTACAAATGAATAATAAAGTTACGAAATATATAAAAGAACCTAAAAAAATAGTTTTATATTTAATGAATAAAGGAATATTTAAATATTTACCTGATGAAAAGTATTTGAAAATGAAATATTATTTAGAAATGGGTGAAAAACTTGATTTAGAAAATCCTAAAGACTATAGTTCTAAATTACAATGGTTAAAACTATATGATCGAAAGAAAGAATATAGTAATCTTGTTGATAAATATGAATCAAAGAAATATGTAAAAAACTTAATAGGTGATGAATATATTATACCCACAATTGGGATATATAATAAATTTGATGATATTGATTTTAGTAAATTACCAAATAAATTTGTTATAAAAACAACTCACGGTTGTGGTGGGGGAGAAATATGTTACGATAAAAGCTTATTAAATTTAAAAGCATTAAAAAAGGAAATAAATAAAAGTTTAAAACATAATTATTTTTATAATCATAGAGAATATCCTTATAAAAATGTTCGCCCTAGAATAATTGTTGAACAACTTTTAGAAAATAATGATAAAAGTAAATTAATTGAGTATAATATCTTCTGTTTTAATGGAATACCTAAATATATTTTGGTTTGTTATGGAGATAAAAGAAATAATAGATATAATGATTATTATGATATAAATTTAAATAAATTAAATATAAAAATTAAATATATGAGTTCTTCAGAAGTTCATAAATTTCCAAAAGAAATTCATAAAATGATTGAATTATCTAAAATATTAAGTAAAAATATTCCAAATTTAAGAGTTGATTTTTATTTTGCCAATGGTAAAATATATGTTGGAGAATTAACATTTTATCATTGGGCAGGATTTTTAAATTTTGAACCAAAAGAAGAAAATTTAAAATGGGGAAGTGAGTTAATACTTCCAAAAAGGAATAAGCAAAATGAAAAAAGCAATTAAGAATTTTTTAACTGATGCATTCCCAGAAATAATAATGATTTTTTTAAATTTAATTTTACTTAAATTATTTTATGGAAAATTGGGTACTAATGTATATGCATTATATCAAATATTTTCGCAATTTTTTGCTTATTTAGTACTTGCTGAAGCAGGATTTTCTAGTTGTGCATTAGTATCATTATATAAGCCAATGGCAGAAAATAATATTAAGGAAATTAATAAAAAACTTGCTGGTATTCGTTATATATTTAGAAATATTGGTATAATTATTTTAAGTCTTGCTTTTATAATTTCTTTTATAATTCCATTTACCATTAAAGGAAATACTTTTAATTATTTTTATATAATAATAACATTTATATTATATTCTATTTCAAATTCAGTTAATTATTTTTTCTTTACATATAGAATTTATTATGATGCAAGAGGAGAAAAATATGTACCTAATATAGTATATCAAGTTGGATTTATTATAAAATATATTGTTGAAATTATTTTATTATTATTAGGAGCTAGTTTTGAAATTGTTTTAATCGGATGTATTATATGTAATTTATTAACTAATTTATTTATGAAAAAATATACACTTAAAAATGAAAAAAATATTAAATTAGATAGAAATAATAAAGATACATCAATGATAAATGATACCAAAGATTTAATTATTCATAAAATTAGTGGTGTTATTGCTAATAATATTGATATTGTTTTAATTTCAATGAATCTTGGATTAAAAAAAGTAGCAATTTATGGAGCATATAATTATATTTTAAATGAAATAAATAAAATTATTACTAAAATTGGAACTTCTTTATATTCTATAGTAGGAAAAACATATTTTGATCAAAATAAGCATTCAATTGATAAAAATAAATTTATTCAATATAATTCATTTTTGTTTTTTTTGGCAACTATAATATCATCATCACTTGTTTTTTCATATAATTCATTTATTAATATTTTTTATGGTAATGATATGGTTGCTTCAAAGATTGTATCTTATTTATTTATTATAATGGTTTATATACAAATTATTAGGACAACATTAAATACTTATTTAAATGGATGTGGGTTATTTAAAGACACAAAAGTATGTGCTATTACAGAAGGTATAATCAATTTAATTTTATCATTAATATTTGTTAAATATTTTGAAATGGCTGGTATATTGATTGCAACCATAATTTCATTATTAATTTCTGATTTTATAATTAAACCTATTATAATAAAAAAGAATTTAAAAATTTTTACAATAAAAGAATATTATAAAGAATTTTTTACTTATATTTTAATAGGAACTATGTTAATTGTGTTAAATACATTTATTTTTAAATTTAGTTGTAATAATTTAATAGAGTGGTTCTTTATATCGATATTAATCTTTATATTTAATACACTTATGGCTTGTATGATTTTTAAATTAATTGGTCGAATTAGTTGGTTAAAAGATATAAAAAATGTTATTTTTAAAAAAAGATTTAAGGAGGAAATATGACATATTTAGTTACAGGTGGAGCTGGGTTTATTGGCTCTAGTTTAGTAGATGATTTGTTAAAAAAGAATAACAGGGTAGTAGTAATTGATAATTTTTGTGATTTTTATAATCCAGATATTAAGGAAAATAATATAAAAAATGCTTTAAAAAACAATAATTATAAATTATATAGAGGAGATATTAGAGATAAAGATTTATTAAATAATATTTTTAAAAATAATAATATAGATGTTGTGATTCATTTAGCAGCAATGGCAGGGGTTAGACCTAGTATAGAAAACCCTATTTTATATCAAGAAGTAAATTGTATGGGAACTCAAAATATTCTTGAATGTATGAAAGAAAATAAAGTTATGAATTTAGTAATGGCATCAAGTAGTAGTGTTTATGGAAATTCTAAAACTGTTCCTTTTAAAGAAACAGATGTTGTTGATTTTGCTATAAGTCCTTATGCCGCTACTAAAAAAGCAAGCGAAGTAATGACTCATGTATATCATAAACTATATAATATTAATGTAATTATGTTAAGATTTTTTACTGTTTATGGTCCAAGACAAAGACCTGATTTAGCAATTAATAAATTTACAAGATTGATGCTTGAAGGTAAAAAAATTCCAATGTTTGGCGATGGTAGTACTTCAAGAGATTATACATATATTGATGATATAGTAGATGGTATTGAAAAGAGTGTTAATTATTGTTTGAATAACAAAAATGTTTATGAAATACTTAATTTAGGTAATTCTACCCCTGTTTCTCTTAAAGAAATGATTAACACTATTGGTGATTTACTTAATATTAAACCAGAAATTGATGAATTGCCTATGCAACCAGGTGATGTAGATAGAACTTATGCCTGTATTAATAAAGCTGAAGAATTGATTGGATATTGTCCAAAAACCAAGTTTAAAGATGGTATAAAAAAGTTTATAGACTGGTATTTAGAGATTTATAAATAAATGGAGGAATGATTTATGAAAGTAGCTGTAGCTGGAACAGGATATGTTGGATTAGTAACGGGTGTGGCACTTGCGCATATAGGTCATAATGTAACATGTGTTGATGTAGATGAAAATAAAATTGAAATAATGCGTTCTGGAAAAAGTCCAATTTATGAAGATGGACTAGAAGAATTAATGAACGAAGATAAGGAAAGATTAGCATATACAACTGATTATAAAATGGCTTATAAAGATGCTGATGTAATATTTATAGGAGTTGGTACACCAGAAAGAATTGATGGATCTGCTAATTTGGATTATGTAAAAACAGTTGTTAGACAAATTGCTGAAACAGTTGAAAAAGATGTGGTTGTAGTTGTAAAATCGACTGTACCAATAGGAACAAATGATAAAGTTGAGGAATATTTGAAAAAAAATGTTAAAAAAGGATTAAAAGTTTATGTAGCATCAAATCCAGAATTCCTTGCACAAGGTACTGCTGTTAGGGACACATTATATGCATCAAGAATAGTTGTTGGAACTGAAAATAGATTAGCTGAAAGAATAATGAAGCAATTATATTCACCACTTACTAAAAAGCCATATAAGGTACCTTATTTATCAATGAATAGAAGAAGCGCTGAAATGGTAAAATATGCTTCAAATGATTTTCTTGCTCTTAAAATTTCTTATATAAATGAGATTGCAAACTTTTGTGAAAAAGTAGGTGCAAATATAGAAGAAGTAACTAAAGGAATGGGTTATGATTCTAGAATAGGAAATAAGTTTTTAAAAGCCGGTATTGGTTATGGTGGTTCTTGTTTTCCAAAAGATACAAAAGCTTTGCACTGGTTAAGCAAAGATTTAAATTGTGAATTAAAAACAGTTAAAGCATGTATTGAAGTAAATAAAAACCAAAAAATATTGTTATATAAAAAATTACATGAATATTTTGATAATTTAGAAAATAAAACTATTGCTGTTTTAGGATTAACATTTAAACCTGGAACTGATGATTTAAGAGAAGCTCCTTCTATTGATAATATAGAATTATTATTAGATGAGGGTGCGAATGTTCGTGCTTATGATCCTATTAGTGTAGAAAGTTTTAAGAAAAAGATTACTTCTAAAATTAATAATGATACAATTAATGGTAAAATTGAATATTTTGATTCTGTTGATGAAACAATAGAAAATGCAGAAGCAGTACTTATAATGACTGAATGGCCAGAAATTGTAAATTATGATATCAATAATTATTTGAAATTAATGAAAAATCCTTTAGTACTAGATGGTAGAAATTGCTATAATTTAAAAGAAATGGCAAAAGCAAATATTGAATATGTTTCTGTTGGTAGAGAAAAGGTTTTGAGAAAAAAATAAAGTTTCACGAAAGTGAAATTTTTTTGGTATTTTAAAAGGATTTTCTATTTTTTATTGTATAGTATATGTATAGGATAAAATAGATGAAAGAATAAATGAAACTGTAAAAAATAATTTAATTAAGTTTCCGGATAGATTTAGCTTTACATTGAGTGAATCAGAAATACTTAATTGTATGAGGTCGAAATTTTCGACCTCATACAATATTCATCGTGGTGGACGAAGGTATATACTAAGAGTTTTTACAGAACAAGGTATTGCAATGCTTGCAACTATATTAAAATCTAAAACAGCAACAGAAGTTAGTATAAGATTTATTAATACTTCGATTGAAAAATCTATAAAAATATAAATTAAAAAATTATTACAATGTCTATAAATGTAAACAAAATATAAAAAAATGTATATATACTTAAAAAAATGAAAAAAATGTCGAACTAAAGAAATAAAAATCTTTTGTTTTTTTTTATTATTTGTTATAATTAATGTGGAGTAGTGCATATGAATATATATAATTTATCTATAGAACAATTAGAACAATACTTTATAAACAAAAATGATAAAAAATATAGAGCTAAACAAATATATGAATGGCTATATCAAAAAAGAGTAAAATCTTTTGATGATATGGATAATATAAAAAAAGAATTAAGAGAAGAATTAAAAAAAGATTTCAATTTTGGTAAAATAGAAATAGTATCTAAATTATCAGATATTGATGTTTATAAATTTTTATTTAAATTAGAAGATAACCAAATGGTAGAAGCAGTAGTAATGCATCATGACTATGGATATAGTGTTTGTCTATCAACACAAGTAGGATGTAATATGGGATGTACATTCTGTGAAAGTGGAAGAAGAAAAAAAGTAAGAAATTTAGAATGCTATGAAATGGTATTACCTATACTAATGGTAGAAGAAAATTTAAAAATAAAAATAACACGAGTAGTATTAATGGGAATAGGAGAACCATTTGACAACTATGACAATGTAATTAACTTTATAAACATAATTAATAATCCATTTGGATTAGCGATCGGCTCTAGACATATAACAGTATCAACATGTGGAATTGTACCAAAAATATATAAATTCATTGAAGATGGAAAACAAGTAAATTTAGCAATAAGTTTACATGCACCAAATAATGAATTAAGAAGTAAAATAATGAATATAAATAAAGCATATAAAATTGAAGAAGTTATCAAAGCAGTTAAAGAATATATCAATAAAACAAATAGAAGAGTAACATTTGAATATATTTTATTAGATAACATAAATGATAATTTAGAAAATGCTAAAGAATTATCGGAATTATTAAAAGGCATGAATGCTTATGTGAATTTAATACCATATAATGCAACAAGTCATATAGAATATAAAAGAACAAATGACAAAAAAATAAAAGAATTCCATGAATATCTATTAAAAAATGGAATATGTTCAACAATAAGAAGAGAATTTGGTAGCAAAGTAAAAGCAGCATGTGGACAATTAAGATCCGACTACGAGGAGGGAAAAAGTGAATAGTTATTATTTAACCGATCCAGGAAAAGTTAGAACTCACAACGAAGATAGTGTAGTTGTAATGACAAATGAAAATGGCGAAAAATTAATGATCGTTGCCGATGGTATGGGAGGACATAGATCAGGTGAAATAGCGTCTAGTATCGTTGTTTCTCATGTTGGTAAAAGTTTTACCGATAAAAAACAATTAGGAACAAAAGAAGAAGCAAAAGAATGGATGAAAAATGTAATAAGCGAATCAAACGTTTTAATCTATAAATATACAATTGACAATCCAGACAGTATGGGAATGGGAACAACAATTGTAATGAGTTTAATAACAAATGATTATTTATTATTTGGTAATATAGGTGATAGTAGTGGTTACGTTTTAAAAAATAACCATTTACATAAAATAACCGTTGATCATACACTTGTTAATCTACTTGTTAAATCAGGAGAATTAACAGAAGAAGAAGCAAGAGAACATCCAAGAAGAAATGTATTAATGAGAGCACTTGGCACAAATATGAGTGTCGAAATGGATATATTTGATGTTGAAACTGATGTTGATGGTGTATTATTATGTAGTGATGGTTTAACGAACATGTTAAAAGATGATCAAATAATAAAAATATTAATAGAAGATATACCAGTTGAAAATAAAGTAAAAAAATTGATTGTAAAATGCAATAATAGAGGTGGAACTGATAACATTTCAATTGCATACTTGGAGAAGAAAGAGGGATAAAATGCTTAGTAGTGGGCAAGTTATAAATGGAAGATATGAAATAATCAAATTAATAGGTGAAGGAGGAATGGCTAATGTATATTTAGCTTTTGACCCTATACTTAAAAGAAACGTTGCTGTAAAAATATTAAGAGGCGATTTATCAAATGATGAAAAATTTGTTAAAAGATTCAAAAGAGAAGCAATTTCAGCATCTTCACTAGCACATCCTAATATAGTTGAAATATATGACGTAGGAGAAGAAAATGGCAATTATTTTATCGTAATGGAATATGTAGATGGTGTAACCTTAAAAACATTAATTAAAAAAAGAGGAAAGATGATTCTAGCTGAAGCACTTGATATAACAAAACAAGTTGCATCTGGACTTGAATGTGCACATGCTAGTTATATAATTCATAGAGATATAAAACCTCAAAATATAATGGTATTAGATGATGGATTAGTCAAAATAACTGATTTTGGTATTGCTGTTGCAAGTAATTCGGAATCATTAACTCAAACTAATTCAGTAATGGGATCAGTTCATTATTTGCCACCAGAACAAGCCAATGGTACAGGATCTACTATCAGAAGTGATATTTATTCCCTTGGCATAATGATGTTTGAAATGTTGACAGGTAAAGTTCCATTTAAAGGTGAAACAGCAGTAGAAATTGCTATAAAACAATTAAAAGAACCTTTACCAAGTCTATCAATGTATAGAGATGATATACCACAAAGTGTTGAAAATATCATTTTAAAAGCATGTGCGAAAAATCCCGAAAATAGATATGCTAACGTTACAGAAATGTTATATGATTTAGATCATTGCTTAGATCAAGATCATTTGCATGATCGTAAATATATATATAAATATCCAGAAAAAGTAGTTGTAAAAGATATTGAAAATGAAGTAAAAGAAACAAAAAAAGAAGAAAAAATAGAACAAGTATCATTAGAAGATACAGTAGTTTTAGAAAAACCTAAAAATAAATCTAAAGCAGTATTAATCGTACTATTAAGTATATGTTCACTTGCTGTTATTGGTTTATTAACAACACTAATATTCTTTTCAAGAAATAAAGCTAAAGATATAATTGTACCAAATGTAACATCAAAAAGTACTGAAGAAGCAATAAAAGAACTTGAAAGTGCAGGATTAATAGTTGATGATGAAGTTTTAGAAATAAATAGTTCAACAGTAGATGAAGGATTAGTCGTTAAAACAAATCCTTTAGCAGGAAGAACAGTAAAAACTGGAACAAGTATTAAAATATATATATCATTAGGTGCTAAAGGTATAACAATTGAAGATTATAAAGGTAAAAATGTTTTAGAAGTTAAAGGTGCTTTAGAAGCTCATGGCATTAATGTTATAATTGAAAAAGAAGAAGTTGAAAGTAAAGATGCCAAAGAAGATTTAATCATAAAACAATCTCCTGAAGCAGGTACAGAATTAGTTGAAGGTAATACTGTTACATTATATATACCAGATATTAAAATTTTATATCCTGATTTTACTGATGGAACATATACAGAAAAATCTATTCGTGAATTTTGTGAAAAATATAATGTTATATTAACTGTTGAATATGATGAAAATACAAATTATCCAGAAGGAACTATTATACATCAAACAAGAGATGCTGGTACACCTGTTACTGGTAATGCTACATTTGGTATAACAGTTGCTCGAGATAAACAGGAAGTAGCCGAAGAATGATTGGAAGAATAATTAAAATATTAAGTAATGATTATACTGTTAAATATGATGATAAAATAATAGTTTGTAAGGTGAGGGGAAAATTTAGATCCCTTCATCTTACACCTTTAGTTGGAGATTTTGTTAAGTTTGATGAAAATAAAAAATATATAATGGAAATATTAGAACGAAAAAATGAACTTGTAAGACCTCCTGTAAGTAATATTGATCAAGTGATTATAGTAACAAGTGTCAAAGATCCTGATTTTGAAAGTAATTTGCTTGATAAATTATTAACGATAATTGAATATAATAATATAAAACCAATTATTGTTTTTAGTAAATTAGATTTATTAAAAGATAAAGAAATATATAAATATATTAATTATTATAAAAAATATTATGATGTTTATTTAAATACAGAAATTGATAAAATTAAAAAAATATTTGAGCATAAATTAACTGTTTTTACTGGTCAAAGTGGAGCAGGTAAATCAACATTGTTAAATAAATTAAATCCTAATTTTAATTTAAAAACAAATGAAATATCTTATGCATTAGGTAGAGGTAAACATACTACTAGACATGTTGAATTATTAGAGCTTTTTGATGGTATGGTTGTTGATACTCCAGGCTTTTCAGCACTCAATTTTAATATGAATAATATTGAAATAAAAGATAATTTTATTGATTTTGATAAATATAGAGATGAATGTGAATTTAGAGATTGTAAACATATTAAAGAAGAAAAATGTGGTATTAAAAAACATGTTGCATCAGGCGATATATTAAAAAGTAGATATGAAAATTATTTAAAATTTGTAAGAGGTGAAGAATGAAATTATCTTGTTCTTATTTATCTAGTAATGATAAAGAAAATACAATTAAAAAATTAAATAACTCAAATATAGATTATATTCATTTGGATGTAATGGATGGAGAATTTGTTGATAATAAAACTTTAGATTTTAATAGATTAAGAAATTATTTTTATCATAATAAAAAAAATATTGATGTTCATTTAATGGTTAAAAATGTTAAATTATATACAGAATTGTATTCTTTATTAAATCCTAAATACATAATTTTTCATTTAGAAGTTGGTAATACATTAGAACTAATAAATTATATTAAAAATAAAAATATTAAAGTTGGATTAGCAATTAATCCAAATACTAATATTAATGAATTAAAACCTTTTTTAGATAAAATTGATTTAGTATTAGTTATGAGTGTTATACCAGGTAAAGGTGGTCAAAGTTTTATTGAATCAAGTTTAGATAAAATAAAACAAATAAGAAAATTAAATAGTAATATTATTATTTCTGTTGATGGAGGAATAAATAATACTAATATCCAAAAAATAAAAGAAGCAGGTGCTTCAATGTGTGTTGTTGGTTCTTATATAACAAATAATGATGAATTATTAAAAATTAATGAACTTCAAAATATAATAAAAGAATGATTTTAGTCATTCTTTTTTAGTATTTTTTCAGTGTTTTTAAAACTTAATTTAGCAATTTCATTTAATTTTTCTTTACCAAATTTTTGAACAATCTTAATTCCAACTTCATCAACAATAGGTCCTGCTCCTTTTGGTAAGATAAATCCTAATTCATTAGATAATTTATCATATTCTTTTAAAAATAAATATCTTGATATGACAGATGCACAAGCTACAGATAGTACTTGATCTTCTGCTTTTGTTAAAAATATTATGTCTTTTACTATATTATTAGATTCTTTTAAATAATTAAAATAGACATATTTTTCAGCAAATTGATCTACAACTATATATTCATAATTTGGATGCTCTAATTTAGTTTTATATAACATTTTATTATGTAAAATTGCCTTTACTTTATTCATATTATATTTATTATGATTGCTATTATATTCCTTATTTGTAAGCATAATACTATTATAAGGTATTTTTTTAATTATTTTTGGAACAACTTCAAGTATTTTTTCATCAGTCATTTTTTTAGAATCTCTTATTCCTAATTTTTCTAAAAAAGGTATATTTTCTTTTTCAACATAAGTTGCTGTTACAATAATTGGTCCAAAATAATCACCTGTTCCAACTTCATCAGAACCTATTGTTGTAGCATTATATAATTTGGGATTTTTAATTACTTCCTTTTTTTCTTTTGCTGTTGAATCAGTTTTTTCTATTTTTTTTAATGGATTTAAGTGTCTTTCCCTTTCAATCCAAAACTGACTTGAAAGATCAGCATCATGACCTTGAAAAACAGCTTTTCCTGATTCATATAGAGTTACAACAGTATCACAATCATCAGCTTGAAAAACAGCATAGGGAGGTGTTTTTTCTCTTTTTAAATCTTTAAAAAATTCTTCCATTTCTTTTTTTGTATTTTCTGATACTTTTAATGTTATTGTTTTTTGTTTCATTTTTTTACCTCTATTTCTTTTATTGTTTCTATTTTACCAATATTACTATTTTTCAATATATTTAAATTTTCTTCATTTATTTCTATTTTATATACTACATTATTATTAAAATCTTTATTAATTATATTCATTTTTATTTTAGGTAATTTATTTATACCTTTTAAATCAGTTATTAAATTAATCAAATATCCTTTTTCTAATTCAATTATATTTGTTTTTTTTATTATATCACTAGCACTTTTACTGTAAGCTCTTGTAAGTGGTCCAGCTCCAAGTTTAATTCCCCCAAAATATCTAATAACAATACATAAAACATAATTTAAATTGTTTTTTAATAAAATATTTAATATAGGTTTACCAGCTGTACCATTTGGTTCTTTATCGTCGGTTGAATAATTAATATTATTTAATATATAAGCATATACATAATGAGTAGCGTCTTTATATTCATTTTTTATATTTTTTAATATTATTTCAATATCTTTTTTATCATTAATATGAAAAAGATATGTAATAAATTTTGATTTATTTATAACAAATTCATTTTTATTATTTTCAATTGTAAACAATAAAATCACCAAAAACATTATATCATATTTAAAAAATTATGCAAAATTTAATTGTAGACAATAGATATTAAAAATGATAAAATTATTATGGAGGTAAAAATGAAAAAAATAATCATAACACTAGTAATAAGTATATTTAGTATTTTCTCGGTAAATGCTGAAGAACAATTACTAACAGAAAATGAAATTAAAAATTCTAATTTATATCAAGCAGGTGAAAATGTTCATGCTGATGGATCTTATGATGGTATTAGTTTTGTTGCTGGATCAGAAGTTGATGTGAATACAAAGTCATTATTTGGTGCATTAGCAGGGAAAAATGTTAAATTTAATGGAATAACCGAAAAAGATTTATTTATTGCTGGCAGTAGTTTAGAAATAAATGGTAATGTCAAAAGGGATTTATATGCAGCAGCTGAAGAAGTAAAAATAACAGGTATAATAGAAGGTAATTTATATATTGCTTCAAATAAACTTGTTATTTCGGAAAATGCTGAAATAAAAGGTAAAGTTAAATTTTATGGTGCTGAATTGGAAAATAAATCTTCTAAAATTGAAGGTAAAATTTCTTATTATGAAAATGCTAAAGTAAGTGGTCTTGAAAATTTTGAAACAGATATTATGAAAAATACTAGTTTTAAAATTTCTTTAAAAGATAAAATAATAAGTATAGGATATAGTTTGCTTAGATATTTATTTTTATTTATGATTCTTACATTTGCATTCCCTAAATTACTAAAATATATAAAAACAAACTATATGTATAATAATATTTCTCAATATTTTACAGTATCAGGATTAGGTTTACTTGGTATGTTTATATTTCCATTATGTGCTGTATTATTATTAATATCTAATATTGGTATTAGTGTTGGATTAATATCACTTGCACTTTATATAACTTTAGTATATATGACAACTATTATATCAGGTTATATATTAGGTAATTTAATAGGAAATAAATTAATTAAAACAGAATTAAATAATTATTTAATTGGCTTAATTGGTATAACAACAATCGTTATATTATCATATGTTCCATTTATAGGTACATTTATTAGACTAATCAGTTTATTATTTGGATTTGGTGTTATTATTAAATTATTAACAAATCGTGAAAACAGGACTTTATAGTTCTGTTTTTAAATGTTATAATTAATTTGGTGAAGAAAAATGATTAAAGAAAAACTTTCATTAGTTCCACATTTACCAGGATCTTATCAAATGAAAGATAAATATGGAACTATAATATATGTTGGAAAAGCAAAAGACTTAAAAAATAGATTAAGTTCTTATTTCCATGGTACACATACTGGAAAAACTGCAAAATTAGTTGAGGAAATAGCTGATTTTGAATATATTGTTGTTGGAAGTAATGAAGAAGCTTTAATATTAGAAATTAATTTAATAAAAAAGTATGATCCTAAATATAATATTTTATTAAGAGATGATAAAAGTTATCCATATATTGAACTTACTAATGAAAAAGTACCTAGATTAATGATTGTAAGAAGTATTAATAGGAAAAAAAATAAAGGTAAATTATTTGGTCCTTATCCTAATGCTTCAGCAGCAAGAGAAATTGTTAATATGTTAAATAGAATTTATCCTTTAAGAAAATGTAATACATTTCCTAAAAAACCATGTTTATATTATCATATAGGAGAATGTTTAGGATATTGTACTATTGATATTCCAAAAGAAAAAATTGATAATATGATAAATGAAATAGTAAGTTTTTTTAATGGCGATTATAGTTGCGTTACTAAAAAAATAGAAGAAGAAATGTATAGAGAAAGTAATTTGTTACATTTTGAAAAAGCCAAAGAATTAAAAGATCTATTGGATAGTATAAATGTTACACTTGCTAAACAAAAAGTTGAAATAAATGATAAAAGAAATATTGATATATTTGGATATTATGAAAACAAAGGTTATATAGCAATTCAAGTATTATTTATAAGAGGTTGTAAAATAGTAGAAAGACATAAAACAATTATGCCATTATTAGATGATACATCAGAACAATTAACTAATTATATTGCTACATTTTATGATAGTGGTGTTTTAAAACCTAATTTAATAATTGTACCTGATATAGTAGATGATAGTATTAAAAATTATTTAAATGTAAGTATTGAAAAACCAATAAAAGGAATAAAGAAAAAATTAGTTGAAATGGCTAATGAAAATGCTTATATTTCATTAAATGAAAAATATGAGTTAATAAAAAGAGATGAGGAGAGAAGTGAAGGGGCAAATAATGAATTAAAAAATATATTAAAATTAGATAAACTTGAAAGAATTGAAATATTTGATAACAGTAATTTATTTGGTGAATTTAATGTTTCAGGAATGGTAGTATTTGTAAATGGTAAACCATCTAAAAAAGATTATAGAAAATTTAAGATTACTTTGGATGTAAATGATGATTATGGGACAATGAGAGAGGTAATATATAGAAGATATTATAGGTTATTGGTTGAGAAAAATAAACTTCCTGATTTGATAATAGTTGATGGAGGAATTGGTCAAATAAATGTTGCACGAGATGTAATTAGATCTTTAAATTTAAATATTTCAGTTGTTGGATTAAAAAAAGATGATCATCACCGTACTAATAAATTACTTGCTTTTGACCCTATTATAGAAATACCTATAAAAAATGATAGTTTATTATTTTTATATTTGGAAAGAATGCAAGATGAAGTACATAATTTTACTATTAATTATCATAAACAGATAAGAAGTAAAGGTTTACTTTCTAGTTGTTTGGATAATATTGAAGGAATTGGTATTAAAAGAAGAAATGAACTTCTTAAGAAGTATAAATCTTTAAAAAAAATGAGTGAAGCTAGTATAGATGATTTGAGTATGATTGTTCCGAGAAATGTTGCTTGTAAATTAAAGGAATTTTTGAGTGAACTTAGTTCAAGTTAAAAAGAGATTTATTTTACTTGAATTTAGTTGTTATATTTGTTAAAATGTATATGTTAAAGATAATATGTTATTTTTTAGAAAGGAACAAGTAAAATGGAAAAGAATAAGAGTATGTTTTTTTTACTTATCTTGTTTAGTTTAATTTTATTATATGTTGGTACATATGCTTATTATATGAATGTTGTAAGTGGGAGTATAAGTGCAAATACTGGTGGTTTTGTTTTTGATGTTTTATATAATAATGCGACTTTTAAGTCGATTGATTTAGCAAAAACTACTGGTGATGAAAGTAAAACTTTTATTGTTCCAGGAGATAAAGGAAAGTTTGATTTAGTTGCGAAAGCAAATGGTTCTAGTGTTAATGTTGAATATACCATTTCTTTTAATAGTACGAGTGTCCCTACTAACATGAAGTTTTATTTGGACGAAGCGAAAACTAAAGTGTTAGATATTCAAACCGATAAGATAAGTGATTATTTATTAACTAGTGGTACTATGGAAAAGAGTCATACTATATACTGGGAATGGCCTTATGATAGTGGTGAGTATAATGATTTAGATATACAGTTTCAAAATAAGAAGATCGAGGTAAGTGTAAATATTGTTGGTAAACAACTTAATATTTATACTTATGGTGTTAAGAGAGATACTAATAGTACATCTCCAGCTTGGGAAAGAATTAATGATAGTGTTGGTTTAGTTGCAAATGCTGTTAAACCAAATAATACTAATCCCCAAAATGATTTTGATAATATATATCCATGGAGTGATATAAAAAGTTATAATTATAATGCTATAACTAAAGAAGTAACGGCATGGATTGGGGATAGCAATTTTAAATTTGATGGAACAAATGGGGAAGTATTAACTTATATACCAGGATTTTATTATAAAAGAGAAGTAGTTGATGATGTAGAATATCAATATATATCAAAATATAATAAGGATGGATATTCGTATTCAGAACCATTTAGTGTTGGAAGGTATAAAATAAGTGGAGGATCAGATGCATTTCATAATAATGTAGATGGAGAAATCGCTAATACGGTATTTGAAGTAAAATCTAGAAGTGGTGTATTACCATCAGCGAATGCCACAATTGCAATATTTAGGGAAAGTGTAAAAAACTTAGGTAATGAATTTTCATTAATGGATTATCATTATTTTATAATTCAATTACTTTATTTAGTAGAGTATGCTGATTATGATTCGCAAACTATACTAGGAAAAGGAAATACTAACAATTATGATTCTCAAGGCTTATCGGGTGCTGTTATAATGGGGCAAACAAATGATATGGGTATGAAATCAGGTTGTTTAATAAATGATGGCAAGCATAGTATGATTTATAGAGGTATTGAAGATATATATGGTAATGTAAGGGAATATGTTGATGGAATAAATATAAAAGATAATCAAGCATACATAAACTATGATTATAAAACATATGCATCAGATGTGTTTGATGGAAAATATCAAGCATTGGGATATATAAATAGTAGTAATGATGGATATATATCTAAATTTGGGTATGATAGTAATAACCCATTGATAAGTTTACCTGTGACTGTTGGTAATATTGAAGAAAGCATTAAGGATTATTATTATAGATCTTCTGGAAGTAGAATTTTGAATGTTGGTGGTATTTTTGGTATAGATGATGAGCGGGCAGGTATTTTTTTCTATAGTGCTAGTAATAGTTCAACAGATATTCATGCAGAAGCTTATGTACCTGAGTATGGATATTATGCTGGTATTAATGGTAGTATAGGATCACGTCTTATAAGAAATCATTAAATATGTATTGGAAGTAGTTTGTTTTTAAAAAAAGAAAAAAATTATTATTAAATATATTATAAAAATAAATAATTAATTCTAAAGTTATAAACTTAAAATTGATGGATCATCTTAGTAATATATTTATATAATGTAAAATATTAATTGATTTATAAATATTTTACTTATAAAAAAATATAAAAAAGAAGAAGAGTAAAAAAGATAAATGTAGTCACTGTCAAGGATTAAATAAAAAAGAAAAAGTTTAGTGATGAATTTAAATAAATGATTTTGGTATTGTACTAGAGTCATTTTTTTAGCTTCATTGATATTTATAATTATTATAATATTCAATATAATCTTTTATTTTATTATATACATCTTTAAAAGTATCTAAATTTAATTTATACTTTATATGAATAAAATAAAATTTTTGAGAATCATTATCCAACAATTTTTTTCTAAACCTAGATTAATGAAAATTATTATTCTTTAAGAAATTATGGAATTTTTGACTAATATAATGAATATCTTGATAAAAATGAATTATAATATTTTTATTTAAGACTAAATTTCTTTTATAATGTATTTTTTTTTCTGTTTCCAGTGAAATCTTTATGTCACATTTTTTAAATATAGTAGGCAAAAATAATTCATATGTTTTAGCATTTTTTATGGTAGATAAATACATTTTTATTATCTATTTATTTTTTTTTTAATTTTTTTATTTTAGCATCTGTAAATAATATTTTTGACATTATTATCACTTATTTTTTTATATTATATGATAAGTTATAATAAAAATCTATAAATTAAGTTTGTCTTTTTTGGAAGTCTATCTTATAGGTTGCATGTTAAAATACTAAATTTTTTTTTTATTATAAAAATATATAAATATTTATAATACTTATTTTATTAAAAAATAATTAAATTACTATATAAATAAAATAATAAGTATATATAATAAATAAAAAATAATAGTTTAATTATAAATTAAAATGTGATATAATTAATTTAATAATGGAGGTTTCAACATGGGAAAAAGAAAAAAGAAAAAAGAAGAAAAGAAAGAAAATAGTTATAAAACAGAATTATACGGATTATTTTTAGTATTATTTTCTATAATTGGAATCGGAGAATTTGGAATAATAGGAAAAGGCATAGTTGCTTTTGCTTCTTTTTTAGCAGGTGCTTATGGAAAAGTAATACTAGCATTAGTTTTTGTAGATGGATTATATCGTATAATTAAAAGAACTAAACCTAAATATTTTACATCATCTAGATTATGGGGATTATATCTAATATTAATTGCGGTATTGGTACTTGCACATACTAGTTATTTAAAAGGTGGTACAGAAACTATTAAAGATGTATGGAATCATACTTATACTAATTTTGTGACCGCTATTCAAAATATTAAAAAACCAGAATATAGCTATGTAGTAGGTGGAGGTATAATCGGAGGAATTTTTACATCAATATTATTATCCTTATTTGATTATACAGGTGCTTATGTTGTAAATACTGTTTTATGTATAACGGGTATAATTATATTATTTAAAATAAATATTGCTACATTATTTACAAAAATAGGATTATTCTTTAAGAAAATATGGACTTTAAAAGATAAGAAAAAAGATAAAGAAGAAATAGAACAAGCAGAAGAAGAATTTGAAAATGGTCCTAAAGTAGTTAAAACACTAGATGAAATAAAAACATCAAAACAAGAAGTTAAAGAAACAAAACCTTTAATAGAAAATATGGATACTAGTGGATATATGTATCCACCAATAACATTATTAAAGAAAAATCCTAAAACAAAAGATAATACAAATGATACTTATGCTAAATCTAACATTCCTGTACTAGAACAAGTATTTAAAGATTTCGGAATTGAAGGTGCAAAGGTAATATCTTATCATTGTGGACCTGCTGTAACACAATATGAATTAGAAATAAAATCAGGAACTAAAGTAAGTAGAATACTTGGACTAAATAAAGAAATAGCACTAGCTATGGCTGCTAAAGATGTTAGAATTGAAGCACCAATACCTGGTAAAAAAACAGTTGGTGTAGAAGTACCAAATAAAAATTTAATGGGAGTATTGTTAAGAGAAGTACTAGAAAATTATCCTAATAAAGATTCTAAATTATTAGTTGCTCTAGGAAGAGATATAATGGGTATGCCTAAAGTAACAGAAATAAATAAAATGCCTCATTTACTAGTATCAGGTACAACTGGTTCTGGTAAATCTGTATGTATAAATAGTTTTATTATTTCCATTTTAATGCGAACAAAACCAGATGAAGTAAAATTAGTACTAGTTGATCCTAAAAAGGTTGAATTAAGTTGCTATAATGGTGTTCCACACTTATTAACACCAGTAGTTACAGATCCTAAAAAAGCAAATATAGCACTTAAAAAAATTGTTACAGAAATGGAAAGAAGATATGATGAATTTGAAAGAACTGGTAATAAAAATATAGCAGGTTATAATATGTATATTGAAAAACAAAATAAAACATTACCAGAAGAAGAAAAGTTACATAAAATGCCATTTATTGTAGTTATAATTGATGAACTTGCTGATTTAATGCTTGTTGCTGCTAAAGAAGTAGAAGATTCAATAATGAGAATTACACAAATGGCTCGTGCTGCAGGAATACATTTAATTGTTGCAACCCAAAGACCATCTACCGATGTTATCACAGGTTTAATAAAAGCTAATATTCCATCTAGAATTGCTTTTGCTGTATCAAGTGGTATTGATTCAAGAACAATACTTGATACAACAGGTGCAGAAAAGTTACTTGGCAAAGGTGATATGTTATTTTTTCCTATTGGTGATAGTACACCAACTCGTGTTCAAGGAACATTTGTATCTGAAGATGAAATAGCGGCAGTTGTTGATCATGTAATAAGACAACAAAAAGCAAGATATGATGAAACATTCTTAATGGATGATGAAGAAGCCGGTGCAAAATCAAGTTTTGATACATCTAATGATTATGATGAACCTTTATATAATCAAATTGTTGAATTTGTTGTTGAACAAGGAAAAGCAAGTGCATCACTTTTGCAAAGAAAATTTAGACTTGGTTATAATAGGGCAGCACGAGCTATTGATATATTAGAAGAAAGGGGTATAATTGGTCCAAATAATGGATCAAAACCACGAGAAGTTTTAGTAAAACTTGGTTCAAAGGAGGATTAAAAAGTGAAAAAAGATTTTTATATTATTTTATCAATAATATATTTAGAAATAATATATCATATATTTACTTTTTATGACATCAATATAATAGGTCCAATTTTATCATGTATTACTATTAGTTTTATATTAATATTTATTAAAAATTTATTTAATCAAAAAATAAATAAAATAATTTTTTATATTTTGTTTTTGGGAATAGTTTTTATATATGAATTACAATTTATATATTATAAAATGATGGGATATGTTTGTTCTGTTGCTTCACTTAAAATGGCAGGAGATGCAGTTACTGGTTATGAAAATATAATTGGTTATATCATTAAAAATTGGTATGTAGTATTATTACTGTTATTACCATTTATAATATTATTAATATTTAATAAAAAAATTAATTTTGAAAAAAAATTAAATTATAAAAAACTAATATATTCTTTTTTTGCACATATTGTTTTTTTACTATTTTTATTGATTGGAAAAAATGATATATATTCAAGTTATAATCTATATTATAATTTACCTCAACCATTGATGATGACACAAAAATTAGGTGTTTTAACAGAATTAAGATTAGATATTAAAAGAACATTATTTGGTTTGAATGAGAAAGTTTATGTTTCTAAAGAAGTAGAATATGATGACTCATATAATGTTTTAAATATTGATCTTAATAAAGATGTGAAAGATAAAAAAATAAATGAGTTAAACAATTATTTTAAATATAATAAAGCAACTAAAAAAAATGAATATACTGGTATTTATAAAAATAAAAATGTTATTTATATATTAGCAGAATCTCTATATCCTATTGCAATAGACAAAGAATTAACACCCACATTATATAAAATGACTTATGAAGGATTTAATTTTAAAAATTATTATACTCCTCTTTATTCTAAAAGTACTAGTGATGGGGAATATATGGCTGATTGGGGAATTTTACCCAAAGCTGATAATGAATCAAATTTAAAAAATTCAATGAATAATAGTAATCCTTATATGTTAGTTAGCATGTTTAATCAAAAAAATTATAATACATTTGCATATCATAATTATTATGGATATTTTTATGATCGAAAAGATTATTTTAAAAACTTAGGCTTTAAAAATTATAAATTTTGTGAAGATGGTGTTGTTAAAAATTGTAAAATGGGCGATTTCTTTCATGCTAGTGATGAAGAAATGTTTAAAAATACAATTGAAGAATATATAAATGAAGATAAATTTTTTGTTAATTATGTTACATTAAGTGCTCATGGAGTTTATAAGTATGATAAAAATGAAGTAGCAAGAAAATATTATGATTTAGTTAAAGATTATGATTACCCTGAAGAATTAAAATTATATTTATCTGCTAATATTGATTTAGATAGAGGATTAGAATATTTGGTTAAAAGATTAGAAGAAGAAGGTAAATTAGATGATACAGTATTTATAATAACACCTGATCATTATCCTTATTATTTAAATCCTATTGGTCTTGAAACTTTAAATTTAAGAAGTGATGAAGATAAAACTGATAAATATAATTTACATCATAGTTCTTTAATAATTTGGAATAGCAAAGATAAAAATATTGATATTGATAACTATTCTTCAATTATCGATATTCTTCCAACTACTTTAAATTTATTTGGATTTGATTATGATTCTAGATTATTAATTGGTAAAGATATATTATCTTCTAATGATGGAATTGTAATATTTAGTGATTATAGTTGGTTAAATAAAAATGGGCGATATGATGCTTTAAAAAATAAATTTACATGTAATAAAAATTGTAATGTTGATGATAATTATGTTAATGAAGTAAATAATTATGTAAGAAATGCTTTTGTTGCTTCTTCTTTAATTCAAAAGCATGATTATTATAAATATATTCAAAATTAGGCTTTATTCCTCACATACTTTTATGTTTGTACATAAAATAATATGAATATAAACCACCCGATAGGGAAGTGAGGGAAAGGCATGAAAAGTATTTTGACAAAAAGAGAACATGAGGTTTTTAAATTATTGATTGATAATAAATCAACATCTGATATTGCTAAAACTTTAAATATCAGCGAGAAAACAGTTAGAAATCATATTTCAAATGTAATGCAAAAACTTGGTGTTAAAGGTCGAGCTGGTGCAGTTGTAGAACTTTTAAAACTTGGAGAAATTACTTTATAAAGGCACATAAAAATGTGCTTTTTTCATATATTTGAATAGGTGATAATATGTTTTATAAAATGTCAATTAGAAAAATTCTTATTTCTTTGTGTGCTTTATTCGCGATGACGCTTATATATTTAATACCTAAAGAAGAAAAATTTAATCAAGAATTAAATTATAAAAATAATAATTTAGTTTTTAATGATATATATTTAATTGATTCTTATAATTATGTTAGTTTAACGAGTGTTCCTGTTTCAGGAAAAGATGTAGTGGCGCAAGCTAAAGAATTATTATCTATTTTAACAATTGAGGGTACTTTTAATGAATTTGTGCCTAATGGATTTCGTGCAATTATACCTAGTGATACAAGGGTTTTAAGCATTGATTATGTAGATAATATATTGAAAGTTAATTTTAGTCGTGAATTTTTAGATATTAATGAACAAAATGAAGAAGATTTAATTTCTAGTATTGTTTATACATTAACTTCTTTAGATAAAGTAAATGGTGTTATATTATATGTTGAGGGAGAAATTTTAACGTGTTTACCTAGTGGTAGATTATTACCTCCTTTATTAGATAGAAGTTATGGTGTTAATAGAGTATATGATATTGAAAATTATAGAAATGTTGAATCTGTTAATATATATTATGTTTCTAAAAATAATGATAATTATTATTATGTCCCTGTTACTAAATATGTAAATAATAGTGATGAAAAAATATCAATTATTATTAATGAATTAACTAGTACTAATACATATAATACTAATTTGTTTAGTTTTTTAAATAGTAATACTAAATTGTTAAAAGCTAGTAATGAAAATGATATTTTAACTTTAACTTTTAATAATTATATATTTGATGATATTGAAAATAGTAAAATTCTTGAAGAAGTAATTCATGTTATTTCTTTATCAGTTAAAGATAATTATGATGTTAAAGATGTTGTTTTTGTAGTAAATAATGAACAAATTTACAAAAGTGTGTTAAAAACACTTGATTAAGTAAAAAAAAAGATGTATAATCAATCTAGTTGATGTCTCAGTAGCTCAGCTGGATAGAGCAGTGCCCTTCTAAGGCAAAGGTCAGGGGTTCGAATCCCTTCTGGGACACCAGATTGATAAAAACTTGAACTTTTCGAGTTTAAGTAATAGATTACTAATTATTAATGAACTGAACCCCGTTTCTTGGACAGTTTATTAATAGTTATTTTTTTATGCGAATTAGTATTTGACTTCTTATTTTAAATGTGATAGTATATTGGTCTAGTTAGGGGGTATAAATATGATAAATAATGGTTGGATTGATGCTAATGGTAATATTATTGCTGTTAAAGAAAATATAAATGATAGTGCTTTTAATTTCTGTAATAAATATTTGCCACCTCATGTTAAAAATATATTAGATTTATATATTATAAAATATGGAAATATCAATGAATTAGAAACAAAAAAAGATGTTTATGCTGACTTTTTAGTAATTGTATTAGGATTTATAAAAATAAGTAATAATAAAATATGTATTCCTGAAAATAAATATGAGGAATATTTAACAAAATATAAAAAAATATATGATCATTTTGGATTTAAAGAAATGATTTATCCTAAATTAATTTATAATAAAACAACATCTAATTTTGTTAGTTATAATGAAAAAGCAATGCTTTTTAAAAAAGTAGTTGAAAAAGTTTAAATTTATGCTATAATTTATTTAGTAACGCAATGATAGTGTGGAAAACTGGAGCGATGTAATTTTAAAGATTCTTATTTAGAATAAAATAGGGTGGAACCACGACTAATATCGTCCCTATAAACAATAAGAATCTTTTTATTTTGAGGAGGAAAAATGGAAAAAATATCAATGGAAGAATTAGTAAATTATTCAAAACAATATGGATTTGTATTTCAAGGGAGTGAAATATATGGTGGCCTTGCAAATGCTTGGGATTTTGGTCCATTAGGAGCTGAACTTAAAAATAACATTAAAAAAGCATGGATGAAACGTTTTATCGAAGAAGACATTAATAACGTTAAATTAGATAGCGCGATCCTTATGAATCCTAAAGTATGGGAAGCAAGTGGACATTTATCTACGTTTGCTGATCCATTAATTGATTGTAAGAATTGTAAAAGTAGATATCGTGCTGATAAACTAATTGAAGATTTTACAAACGGAGAATTAACTGGTGATGGAATGAGTAATTCTGAATTAATTAATTATATTAATGAACATAATATTACTTGTCCAAAATGTGGTAAATTAAATTATACTGATATAAGACAATTTAATTTAATGTTTAAAACATTTCAAGGTGTTACAGAAGATTCTAAAAATACTATATATTTAAGACCAGAAACAGCTCAAGGTATATTTACAAATTTTATAAATGTTCAAAGAAGTATGCGATTAAAAGTACCATTTGGTATAGGACAAGTTGGTAAAAGTTTTAGAAATGAAATAACACCAGGTAATTTTATATTTAGAGTTCGTGAATTTGAACAAATGGAACTAGAATTCTTTTGTAAACCTGGTACTGAATTAGAATGGTTTAATTATTATAAAAATGAATGTTATAATTTTCTTTTAAATTTAGGAATTAAAAAAGAAAACTTAAGATTAAGAGATCATGCTAAAGAAGAATTATGCTTTTATAGTAATGCTACTACAGATATTGAATATAATTTTCCATTTGGTTTTGGAGAATTATGGGGTATTGCTAGTAGAACAGATTACGACTTAAAACAACACCAAAAATTTTCTGGTGAAAATTTATCTTATTTAGACCCAGAAACTAATGAAAGATATATTCCTTATGTAATTGAACCATCACTTGGTGTCGAAAGATTATTTTTAACAGTTTTAGCTGATGCTTATACAAAAGAAAAATTAGAAAGTGGTGAAGAAAGAGAAGTATTAAAAATTCATCCTTTTCTAGCACCATATAAGATAAATATATTACCTTTAATTAAAAAGAATCATAGTACAAAAGCAAAAGAATTATATAAATATTTAAGTTCATATTTTATGGTTAGTTATGATGAAACAGGTAATATTGGTAAAAGATATAGAAGGGCAGATGCTATTGGAACACCATATTGTATAACTGTTGATGATGAAACAATAAATAATAACACAGTAACAGTTCGTGATAGAGATACAATGGAACAAATAACAATTAGTATAGACGAATTAGTAAATTATATTAATAATAAAATAAAATTGTAAAAAATATGGTTTTTTCTTTAAAATATATAAAAAAATAGTAAAAAAATGTTGAAAACTTTATTTTAAGGTGTTATAATACATCTAGAAAAAGGGGAGAGGAGGGATTAGAATGACAAAAGTTATAGTTAGAAATGGTAATGTTGATTCAGCTTTACGTACTTTTAAACAAAAGACTGTTAAAGAGGGCCTCCTAAAAGAAGTTAGAAAAAAAGAAAGTTATATGAAACCTGGCGAAAAACGTAGGGAAGCAAAAAAAGAGGCTATTAAAAATAGTCGTCGTAGAGAAAGAAATAGGGGCTAATGCTCCTTTTTGTGTTAGAAAGGAATATTTATGAAAGAAAGAATATTAGAAGATTTAAAAACTGCTATGAAAAATCAAGATAAAGATACTTTATCAACAATTAGATTATTAAAAGGTGCTTTACAATTAGAAGAAATTAATAAAAAAGGTGAACTTTCTGATGATGAAATAATTAGTATTGTTAGCAAACAAATAAAAACAAGAAAAGAATCTATTGCTGAATTTGAGAAAGCTGGTAGAAATGATTTAGCCGATAAAACTAAATCAGAAGTTGTAATTTTGGAAAAATATTTACCAGAACAATTAGATATTAGCGAAGTAAACAAAATAATTGATGAAGCTTTTGCTAAAATTAATCCATCAAGTATGAAAGATATGAAAGATATTATGGCTTATGTAAATCCATTACTAAAGGGTAAAGCTGATATGGGATATGTAAGCAAAACAATAAAAGATAGACTAATTTAGTATAATTAATATATAATTCATCATATATATAAATAGAAACAATCGTTCGAATTTGACATTTATAAGATATTTGTGCTATCATTGTAATGTCTTAAGGACAATAAGGGTGATAAATAAATGAATCATATATTAGATGATAAAGAATACTATGATATAGTATCTGATATTATAAATAATGATGAATTTGATAAAATAAAGAAAATAGAACATCATGGTATAACTAGATATGAACATAGTTTAAAAGTTTCTTATAGAGCTTATAAAATTGCTAAATTTTTAAAATTAAATGCTTATGAAACGGCAAGAGCTGGGTTATTACATGATTTCTTTATATCTTCAAATGATCAAAGTAAACTAGATAAGTGTATATCTACATTTACACATCCATATAAGGTTGTTAAAACTGTAAGTAAAAATTTTAGTGTAAGTGATCGTGAATTAGATATAATTAAAACACATATGTTTCCTGTTAATTTATCAATTCCTAGATATGCTGAAAGTTGGGTTGTTAATTTAGTAGATAAATTTATAGGTTCTTGTGAATTTTCTGTTAAATTCGGTCATAAGTTTGATTATGCACTTAATTTAGCAATTGTATTATTTATGAATATTATGAAATAAACTATAGCAATATAGTTTTTTTTGTGCTATAATTTACATGTTGTCTTCGTAGCTCAGTAGGATAGAGCGACTCCCTCCTAAGGAGTAGGTCGCTGGTTCGATTCCAGTCGAGGACACCATTTTATATAATAAAGCTTTTTAAAAGCTTTTTTATTTGAAACATAATTTTCATCTTTTATTTTACATTTTAAAATGTTATAATTAATATAGTAAGGAGAAACAAATGAAAAATAAAATAATATATATCTTTTTATATTTGATAATAATATTATTATCAGGGTGTTTAATAATTTATCCCAATATAAATAAATTTAAAAATTATAATAGTATTAAAGATTTAACTTCTGATGAAAAAACTAAATTAATAAATGATGTTTTAGAAAAATATAATATAAAAGATGAAGAAATAGATTCTAAATACGAAGAACAATATAATGAAATAAATAATAATTATAAATCTAAATTTACTGAAATTGATAATAAATATGATGAATTAAATAAAAATATTAAAACTAAATATGAAAAAAAAGATAAAGAATTAAGTAAAACAATAAACAGTAAAAAAGTAGAGCAAACAAAAGAATTCTTTGCAAACGGATTATCGGAAAAGTACTATACAATTTCTGATGAAGTTATGAATCTTACAAAAGAAAAAAATAATTTAGTTATTGATGAAAGTAATGAAAAAGTAAAATTAGAATCAGAAAAAAATGAAGAAATTTTAAATTTGAATATTAAAAAAAATGATGATATAAAAAAAATCGATGAAAGTAAACAAAGAGAAATAGATAATAATAAAAATAATAAAGAAAATGAAATAAATGATATTAATTTATTAAATAAAAAAAATCAAAATAATAAAAATAAAGCTATTTTAAACATTATAATTGGTTTTATTATAATATTAATTCCTTTAATATATATAATGATTGTATATAATAAATTAACAAAATTATATAATAAAGTTAAAGAAAGTTGGAGTAGCGTTAATGTTTATCTAAAACAGAGAACTGATTTAATACCTAATCTTGTAGAAATTGTAAAAGGATATTCAGGATATGAAAAAGATGCTTTAACAGAAATAACAAATATTAGAAATAAAATTTTAAAATCAGAAAGTAAAAAAGAAACAATAGAACAAAATGAAAAATTGGATAAAGATTTAAATAATTTATTTGCTTTAATTGAATCATATCCAGAATTAAAAGCAGATTCTAATTTTATTGATTTGCAAAATAATTTGAAAGAAATTGAAAATAAAATAGCACTAGCGAGAACTATTTATAATAAATCAGTATTAAATTATAAAAATAAACTGGAAATGTTTCCATCTAATATTGTTGGTCAAATATTTAATTTTAAATCAGAATTATTTTTTGAAATAGATAAAGAAGAACAAGTGCAAATAAAATTTTAATATAAGGACTACATATTAAATATGTAGTTTTTATAAAAAATATTAATTTTAATTTGACATAAAATAGTCCTTATGATATTATTTTGGTGATATGTTTAGGGGGAAAAATATGAAAGAAAAAATATTAATAGTTAATGCAGGTAGTTCGTCACTAAAATTTTCAGTATATGAAATACCTGAAAAAAAAGAATTAATTAATGGAATTGTTGAAAAAATAGGTTTAGAGGATTCATTTTGTAGCATTAATTTAAATGGTCAAAAAATAGTTCATAAATTTTTTGCAAAAGATCATATTGATGCAACAAAATTGATGTTAAGAGAATTGCTAGATAGTAAAGTAATAACAGATTTAAGTGAAATTAAAAATGTTGGTCATCGTATATTACATGGTGGTGAATATTATTCATCTTCTGTTGTAATAGATGAAGAAGTAATAAAAAATATTGAAAAATTAACAAAATTAGGTCCACTTCATCATCCTGTTGAATTATCAGTTATTTTAACATTACAAAATGTAATACCAGATATAACTAATGTAGCTGTATTTGATACTGCATTTCATCAAACAATGCCGAAAAAAAATTATTTATATGCTGTTCCTTATGAATGGTATGAAAATAATGGTGTAAGAAAATATGGATTTCATGGAACTAGTCATAAATATATAACTGGTGTAATGCAAGATAAATTAAACAAAAAAGATATTAATATAATTAGTTGTCATTTAGGAAATGGTGCCAGTGTAGCTTGTATTAAAAATGGTGAATGTTATGATACTTCAATGGGCTTAACCCCACTTGATGGAGTTATAATGGGAACAAGATCAGGTGCGATTGATCCATCAATAATTTCTTATATGATGTCGGAAACAAATAAAAGTGTTGAAGAAATTATTAACGATTTAAATAAAAAAAGTGGTTTATATGGAATTTGTGGAAAAGGTGATTTTAGAGATCTTTTAGCTTTAATTGATAAAAATGATGAAAAAGCTAAAATTGCATATGCTAAATTCAGAGATTCTGTAGTTAGATATATTGCAGAATATTATGTTGAATTAGATGCTAATGTTGATGCTATAGTATTTACTGCCGGTGTTGGTGAAAATGTTATAAGTATGAGAAAATCAATCATTGACAAATTAGCACGTCCTTTACATCTTGAATTAGATGAAAAAGAAAATGATAGTATAGCAAAATTTAAAGATAAACACGAAGGAAAAATAACTACTGGTAATTCAAGTATTCCAGTTTATGTTATACCAACTAATGAAGAACTTATGATTTTAAATGATACATATGATTTAACAAGAGAAAAGAATAAAAAATTAGATTTAGTTAAATAGGGGGAATAAATATGAATAATGGTTTAGAAGTTAAAAAAAACATTGAAGATGTAGTAATGAATAGAATGGGTGAGAATGTTACTATTACAGATAGATATCATCATATTTCTAGTTATAATGCAGCACCTTCAATTATAAAAAATGGTATTTTGTCAGTGTCAGATCTACATAAAAAGGGAATTATTAAATTTTCAGAAAAAGAATTAAAATTATCTGAAGATATTGAATCCCATGTTAATGGTAGTGATCGCGTCTCTTTAGCAGTTGTTGGCCTTGATGATTTATATGCCGATGAATACGAATTTAATCCTTTTAAACCAGCTAGTGTAGATTTCATTGTATCAAGTGATGTTAAAACTAGTAGATCTTCTACCCACTATGGTAATGAATTTTTATCTTATGGTTCAATTAAGAATAACATGATAAAATCTGTTGATGTTAGGTTATTTGAATATCTTGATGAATTAAATAAATTAAATGGTAATGTTGATGATATGATTTCTTTATATGAATCTTTAAGACAAATTGCGCTTGCTTTAAGAGATAATCAATTAAATATTCCTTTAAGAGAAATGTCTAATGGCAATAGTAATTCTTTGAATATAGAAAAAATATCAGAAATGCCTAAACTTTTATTAAAATAAGTACTATTTTGTACTTTTTTTAGTGCTAAATATTTTGACAATTAATTTTATTTATGTATAATATACCTAGAGAGGGTTTTTATGGAAAAAATAAAAAAAATAAGAAAATCAAATCATTATGAATATTCTTCTAATTTGCCTGAAAGTGCAAAAAGAGCATTAGATGATTTGGAAAAAAATCATGATACATCATGGTTTATGGAAATATATAAAAGAAATATAAATAATTTAGATTCAGTTGCTTTATTATATCGAGGTAACAAAATAAGTTATAAGGAAATGTTTAATAAAGCTTATGATTATGCAAAATCATTAAAACAAATGGGATTTAACGAGAATTCATGCATACCAATTTGTATGCCTAATATTCCTGAATTTGTATATTTATTTTTAGGTGCTAATATGATAGGTGCTACAATAAATGTTATTGGTGAATGGTTTGATCATAATTATATGTTAAATATACTTAATAGTACTAAAAGTGATACTATCTTTGTATGTGATAATGAATATAATTATATAAAAGATGTTGTGGAAAAATCAAATATTCAAAATGTTGTAATGTTTTCTTTAACAGATTCATTAAAAAATGGTAATATTTATGAAGAAATAGATAATAGGTTTCATAAATTAACAAATTCAGTTACAAATTATAATAATGTAATTGACAATAAAAAATTTATTGAAATTGGTAAGTTTTATAATGGTAATGTTATTTATGATGGTATTTTAGATGATGTATGTGCAATTACATATACAAGTGGAACAACTAATCCAGGATGTCCCAAAGGAGTTGTTCATTCTAATAGAAGTTATATTACACTATCGAGATATAAAGAATCAGATGTTTCGGGTATGCCTAGTATGAGAAATTTGACTGTTTTAGGTCATATTCCTACATATACACACATGGAATTATCATGTGCTATATCAGATACATTATATGAAGGTTGTACACTTGCTTTAGAACCATTTTATGATAAAGATTTTTTTCCTTATAGTTTACTTATTAATGAGCCTAATTTTGTACCAGCTAGTGTAGGATTTTGGGGTAATTTATGTAAAAAATTAAATTTTGATCCAGAATTTAAATATATGGATTTACCATTTTTAATGATTCCTACTGTAACTGGTGAAGGATGTTCAAAGGGTGAAGAAAAATTCTTTAATTATACTTCTAAAAAACATAAATTTGGTTGTAATAAATTACCATTTCCACTTGCACCTGTAACTTTTTCAATTGGTGGTGGTACTTCAGAAAGTAGTGGTATATTTGTAACACTATATAAAAATTTCCAAGAAAAAAAATATGTTTTACAAAAGAAAACTTTAGGGTTAACTCCGCATAAATTTGTAGAAATAGATGTTTTAGATAAAAATGGAAAACCTTGTAAATTAAATGAACCTGGATTATTAGTTGCGAATTCTCCTTGTAATATGCTTAAATATACAAATGAAGAATTAAATAAAAACATATATGTTACTGATTCTAATGGTAAAAAATGGTTAAGTTTAAATACATATTCTGTCAAAAGTGATAAAAGAAGAATTAAAATGAAGGGTAGGATGGGTGCTTATATTGAATCATCATTTGGTAATATTCCATATTATTTAATAGAAGATATTGTTGATGTTGATAGTGATATTTTATCATCATGTTTAGTTAAAGTTGGCGATAGTTATGTTTGTCATATTGAAAAACAACCGTTAGTAGATGATAGTAAATTAGATACTATTATTGAAAAATGTATCAATAGATTAACAAATGGGTTACCTAAAGAGATTACAGAAAGATTATATATTAGAGTTAGAAGTAATTTAGAGTCTTTCCCTGTTGCACCAAGTGGTAAAAGGGATTATCAAGCTTTAATAAATGAAGGCATTAATGAAAAATGTATTAAAGTGCAAATTTGTAAAAGATTAGTAAAATAATCTTTTTTTAATGACTTTTTTTATTATAAATGGTAAAATTATATTTGAGGATGGATATTATGAATTGTATTTTATTAATATTAATTGTTATGATTTTTTCATTAACATTGAATTTTATTTTTCATTTTAAAAGACATATAAAAACTAAAGAAACAAAATTATTTTCATGTTTATTATTTGTTAATTTTATTGGTTTAATTGTTGAATTAATTTGTGCTTATATTGGTTATAATTATGAACTTGATAATTTATTTGCGCATATTTTTACTAAAACGTATTTAATATATTTAATGACATATCTTTTTATAATGACATTATATGTATATTTAATTGCATATTCTAAAAAAGAAGATTATTATAAAAAATTAAGGTTTATTTCTTATATAATTTATATACTTTTTAGTATTATTGTAGTATTTTTACCTATTAAAACAGATGCCGGATTTGCAACAGGTTTTGCTGTAAGTTTTGTTTATATTGTTTCTACTTTATGTATGTTAATTTGGTTAGTACCTATTGTTAAAAATTTTAAAACAATTTCTAAAAAGAAAATTTTACCATTTTTTTGTTTAATGGCTTTTATGTCTTGTGTTGCCTTTTTACAAAAATTATTTCCTAATTTAACATTAATTACAGTAATGGAATTCTTTGTTATTTTTATAATGTATCATACTATAGAGAATCCTGATTTAAAAGTAATTGAAGAACTTAAAAAAAATAGGAGTTTAACTAATAAGACTTATATTGAAAAGTCAAATTTCTTATTTAGAATGAGTGCTGA